>NZ_KV797479.1:0-69773 GCF_001809385.1 Staphylococcus sp. HMSC055C03 | reverse complement strand
TTATTTTGGACTGTATTTATGTCCCAGCCCCTTGAATAGTGTTTAATTTACATACCGAATAAACGTGCGAAGAAACCTTTTTTCTCTTCTTTCTTATGATATGGAACAGTAGGTTCATGTTGATTGTCAATCGGTATTTCTGGTTCAGGTGTTGTTGAATTTGGTGTACCTTGAACTTCTGTCTCAGATGTTTCATTTTCTGATTTAGTTGTTTCAGATGCATCAACTGCTGGTTGTTCTGAAGTACTTTCAGATTTAACTGGTTCTGTTTGTGTCGGTTGTTCAGTTTCAGCTGATGCTGTGGCACCTTTATAATCAGAAAGCGGTGTTTCTGTAGTTTTTTGAGTTTGTTCTTCTGAAGATGTTGTTTCAGTTTTAACTTCTTCCGTTGAAGGTTTAGTTTCTTTGACTTCAGCAGTCTTAGCCACTTGTTCCTCTGCTTTAGGTTCAGTTTTAGTTTCAACAGTAGGTTGTGGTTGTGCTAAAACTTTTTCAGTATGAGATTTCATAGCTTCAGTGTTATCTTGAACTGCTTTTGCTTGATCTTTTTGTGCTGTTTCAATCGCTTTAAGTGTTTTTTCGTGTTGATCAAGCTTATCTGTCATTTGTTGTTGTAAAGTTTGTAAATCTTTTTGTTGTTGGTGCACTTGAGAAATCATTTGGCCTAGCATTTGACGTTCTTCACGCATCTTAGTGATGTCGTTATGTAAGTCACTTAATAATTTTGCGAAGTTTTGATCGCTAGGAAGTTGATTTTGATCATCCTCTTTAACAACAATTTGTAAGAAATCATTTTCTTTCTCTAATTCTTCGAAAGCTAAGTCGTAACTATTTGTTTGCTTAACTTTATCCGCAATCTCTCTGAATAACTCGATGTCTTCTTCTTGGAAGTCAGTTGCTTCACGACCACGGTATTCTGTTTTCTTTAAATGGTAACCGCGTTCTTCTAAATGTTGTACGATTTTACGTACTTGTTTCTCACTTAATTCGACGCGTTGGGCGAATTCTTTTGTTAGCATCTGATCTATATCCTTTCACTCTATGATTTTAAGTGGGACGTATGTCTTACGTCACACAAACGTTAGTCTAACCTCTATGTTAGTTTAACCCGATTTCCTTTTGATTTCAAGGGTTCTCACGATTTTCGAAGATCCATTTGTTCAAGTAGCGGATAAACGGTTTTGCGTGAAAGGTGATTTGCGAAAACATATTTTAAAATATAACAAGATTTAACACTAGTACCGTAAATGTCTTTAGTCAACGGAATGCGTGTGTGCAAGAATAATTTCAATGGAATTGGTTCGCCGCCTGGCTCTATAGCAGGACGAATATAATCGATTTCTCTTTGTTCTTCAAAGCCATGTTCTTTTAAGAAAAGGTGACGTTGCATAAGCAGATCTGCATCAGGTTCATCTAAAGAATCCGGAATCGGTAATGCTTCCATCATAAAGAAATTCACATCGCGGTCATGCACACGGTTGGCTAGATTATCCAATCCTTCTTGGAGCTTCTCTAATGTTTCAGTTAAATAACGTTTTCTTTCTGGTGTGTCTACAGCAACTAGATACATAATAAATGCTGCATTTGTAGTAGCTTCGTAGTGGCCCGTGGCAAAACTGACAACTTCATCGTTATCTAAACCGACTAAGAAGACGTAATCATTTTGGGTGCGTTTATTTTCAAGTGATTGTTTGAATACATGGTGTTTTTGTGACACATTTCCGAATTGATAGTTATCAAAGAGATTTAAAGCTGCCTCATACAATGGATCGGATGTTTGTTTCACTAATTTAAAGTCCATAGCGCTGCCCTCCCATTTTTCTTTTGATTATAGCATATTGATACACTGGGCTTATATGTAAATAAAAAATAATCAGCAGACTAAGCTGCTGATTATCATGAATGCAAATTAAATTTCATATTCTTTATCGTGTTTATCTTTTTTTGTTTCGTATTCGTCTTTGAACTCTTTTCGGCTGATATCATGTTTATCAGCAAGCACAACGATATTACCATTAAGTAATTCGCGTTTTAGAATTTGACGTTCTGTGTCTGATAAGTCGTATTGTAATAAGACTGCTTGTTCACCGTCTTCCCCAGTTAGAAGGCGAGCAATTCTGTCACTGAACGTTCCGCTTGTAGATTGCACTGTCATGTCCGTGCTTGCTATACTGCCAAGGTTTAATTTGTTTTTGCTGATAACTGAAATCTCGTCTTTGGTATACCCCTCATCTAATCTGCGTTTTAAAGTATCAAAAATTTCGTCTTGTGATGTAAGTACAGTAATGTTTGCCATGTTAAAGCTCCCCCTCTGTGAAATATGTTTAATGTTATAATGTATACCCTTTTTTTATATAATTGAACCATCTAAATTATACTATTATACGACTAAGCTATCAAATAAATATAAGAAAATTCACACTATTATCAACGCAAGGACGTATTTTCTTCGATGCACAATTAGATTTTATGGAAATATGATGAATTAAGTTTCAGTTATTGAAATAAAGCCTGAAATTTGATATTATCATTAAATAATTTACCTTACTCATATAATCTAGAGAATTAGGCTTTAGAAGTTTCTACCATGTCGCCTTAACGACATGACTATGAGTCACTGATACAATACAACACAATGGTGCTTTCAAAACAAACGGGTAGACACGTGTTCATTCTACAATATAAGTTGAGGACTATTTGGGAGATGGGACTTATATTGTAGTGTTCACAAACATCGAGCGATTAAGTTTTGAAATGCGGAGAACAATAACAGCTTCTCAAACCGTCATTTATAAGTTGCTTTGGCAACACGCTTGAAGGGGTTGAACTTGCGTTAACCACAGAAGGCGTCAACAAGAATGGTCTTATATCTAATAAATATAAGATGATTTAAATTGACCTCCTGACTCCAAAGTGAACTTCATATTGATAATGATGTGTATTGCCTGTGCCACTCATAGATCCTGAAACTCATAGAGTAGTTTGGGATTTTTTTATACACAAATTTAGGAGGTTTGTTGGCGTGGAAGCGTTGAAAAAGAAGGTTAAAGAAGACGGCGTCGTCATTGGCGAAAAAATCTTGAAGGTAGATGGGTTTTTAAACCATCAAATTGATGCAGTGTTAATGTATGACATTGGCGAAACATTTTATGAACAGTTCAAAGATCAAGGCATCACTAAAATCTTAACTGTTGAAGCATCAGGCATTGCGCCAGCTATTATGGCAGCATATCGTTTTGAAGTACCATGTCTTTTTGCGAAGAAGGCTAAGCCAAGTACTTTGGCAGATGGATTTTATCAGACAGATATTCATTCGTTTACGAAAAACAAGACGAATCGTGTCATTATCTCTGAAGAATTTTTAGGAGAAAATGATCGTGTATTGATTATCGATGACTTTTTAGCGAATGGAGATGCGGCACTTGGTTTGAATCGTTTAGTTGAACAAGCAGGTGCAGAAACAGTCGGTATCGGTATTGTCGTGGAAAAAAGTTTCCAACAAGGCCGTAAACGATTAGAAGAAGCTGGCTTAAAAGTTTCTTCGCTTTGCCAAGTCGCATCGCTTCAAGGCAACCAAGTAACTTTAGTAGGTGAAGGTGAAGAGAACGCATGAAGAATTTCATCTTGAGTCTACAACATTTACTTGCAATGTATGCAGGTGCTATACTTGTTCCAATTATCGTCGGGACGAGTTTGAAATTCACACCAGAACAAATTGCGTACCTTGTAACAGTCGATATCTTCATGTGTGGGGTAGCCACATTTTTAGAAGCGAATAGAGTAACAGGTACAGGTTTACCGATTGTTTTAGGGTGTACCTTTACTGCGGTTGCACCGATGATATTAATCGGCCAGACCAAAGGTTTGGACGTATTATACGGGTCACTCTTTGTATCAGGGATTTTAGTGGTCTTAATTGCACCTGTCTTTTCTTACGTTGTTAAATTCTTCCCACCTGTCGTAACAGGTAGTGTGGTAACGATCATCGGGATTAATTTAATGCCGGTTGCTATGAACTATGTAGCAGGTGGACAAGGGGCAAAAGACTACGGCGATATGAAAAATATCATTTTAGGTTTTTCAACGTTGTTGATTATCTTGCTTTTACAACGTTTTACACATGGTTTCTTAAAGTCTATTGCAATCTTAATCGGGTTGATTGCAGGAACTTTGCTCGCTGGTGCTTTTGGTGTTGTCGACTTGAATCAAGTTGGAACAGCACATTGGTTCGAGTTTCCGAAACCATTCAGATTCTCAGGCTTTGCGTTTGATATCGGCGCGATTTTAGTATTCTTTATCGTAGCATTAGTCAGCTTGATTGAATCAACAGGTGTATACACAGCGTTAAGTAAAATCACAGGAAGAACTTTGACGCGTAACGACTACCGCAAAGGTTACACTGCGGAAGGGCTTGCGATTGTGATTGGTTCTATCTTCAACGCATTTCCATATACTGCATATTCTCAAAATGTCGGTTTGGTTTCACTTTCTGGCGTGAAAAAGAATAATGTCATCTATGGAATGGTCATCTTACTCTTAATTTGCGGTTGTATTCCAAAGTTAGGCGCGTTAGCAAATATTATTCCATTACCTGTACTCGGCGGGGCGATGATCGCGATGTTCGGTATGGTAATGGCTTATGGTGTCAGTATCTTAGGCAGTATCGATTTCAAGAAGCAGAATAACTTGTTAGTTATTGCTGTGGCTGTCGGTTTAGGAACAGGTATCAGTGCTGTTCCGGAAGCATTTAAAGCAATGGGCGAACAATTCGCTTGGTTAACACAAAATGGAATTGTACTAGGTGCTATCTCAGCAATCGTACTTAATTTCTTTTTTAACGGCTTAAAGTATCAACAAAACGAAGAAAATGTGAAATAATGTAATTAAAACAAATAATGGAGGCTGTATTCAATGTGGGAAAATAAATTTGCTAAAGAATCTTTGACGTTCGATGATGTACTGTTAATTCCAGCGGAGTCTGATGTATTACCTAAGGAAGTAGATTTAAGTGTTGAGTTATCAGACAGAATCAAATTGAAAATTCCAGTTATCTCAGCTGGTATGGACACTGTAACTGAGTCAAAAATGGCAATTGCTATGGCAAGACAAGGCGGTCTTGGTGTCGTTCATAAAAACATGAACATCGAAGATCAAGCTGATGAAGTACAAAAAGTTAAACGTTCTGAAAATGGTGTTATTTCTAATCCATTTTACTTAACACCAGAAGAAAAAGTTTATGAAGCTGAAGCCTTAATGGGTAAATACCGCATTTCAGGTGTACCGATCGTAGACAATAAAGAAGACCGCAACCTCGTTGGTATTCTCACAAACCGTGACTTACGTTTTATTGAAGATTTCTCAATCAGAATTTCAGATGTCATGACAAAAGAAGACTTAATCACAGCTCCAGTCGGCACAACTTTAGACGAAGCAGAAAAAATCTTACAAAAACACAAAATCGAAAAATTACCATTAACTGAAAATGGTAAATTAGAAGGACTTATCACTATCAAAGATATTGAGAAAGTTCATGAATATCCAAACGCTGCTAAAGACGCACAAGGCCGTTTATTATGTGCAGCAGCTATCGGTATTTCTAAAGATACTGACATCCGCGCAGAGAAATTGGTTGAAGCAGGTGTTGATGCATTAGTTATCGATACTGCACACGGTCACTCACAAGGTGTTATCGACCAAGTTAAACACATTAAAGCTAAATATCCAGAAGTAACAGTTATCGCTGGTAACGTTGCGACAGGCGAAGCTACAAAAGCATTATTTGAAGCTGGCGCAGATGTTGTTAAAGTAGGTATCGGACCTGGTTCTATTTGTACAACTCGTATTGTTGCGGGCGTAGGTGTACCTCAAATTACTGCAGTGTATGACTGTGCAACTGAAGCACGTAAACACGGCAAAGCGATTATCGCTGACGGTGGTATCAAATACTCTGGTGATGTTGTAAAAGCATTAGCAGCTGGTGGTCACGCAGTAATGTTAGGCAGCTTGCTTGCGGGTACTGAAGAAAGCCCAGGAGAAACTGAAATCTTCCAAGGTAGACAATATAAAACTTACCGTGGTATGGGTTCATTAGGTGCAATGGAAAGTGGTTCAAATGATCGTTACTTCCAAGAAGATAAAACACCTAAAAAATACGTTCCAGAAGGTATTGAAGGCCGTATCGCATATAAAGGTTTATTACAAGACAACATCTATCAATTGATGGGCGGCGTGAGAAGCGGTATGGGTTATACAGGCTCTCACAACTTGAAAGAATTACGTGAAGAAGCAATGTTTACACGTATGGGACCTGCTGGTTTAGCAGAAAGCCACCCACACAATATCCAAATCACAAAAGAATCACCAAACTACTCAAGATAAAAGGAGAAACTGATTTATGGAAATGGCGAAAGAACAAGAATTAATTCTTGTATTAGACTTTGGTAGCCAATACAACCAATTAATTACACGTCGTATTCGTGAAATGGGTGTGTACAGTGAGTTGCACGACCATGAAATTTCAATTGAAGAAATTAAAAATATGAATCCAAAAGGTATTATATTATCAGGCGGACCAAACTCAGTTTATGAAGAAGGTTCTTACACAATTGATCCTGAAATCTTCAATTTAGGCGTACCTGTACTTGGTATTTGTTATGGTATGCAGTTAACAACAAAATTATTAGGTGGAAAAGTTGAGCGTGCGAATGAACGTGAATATGGTAAAGCAATTATCCACGCAAAATCTGATGAAATCTTCTTCGGTTTACCAGAAGAACAAACAGTATGGATGAGTCACTCGGATAAAGTGATTGAAATTCCAGAAGGCTTTGAATCTATCGCAGATAGTCCAAGCACGCCTTACGCAGCAATCGAAGATAAAGAACGTCGTATCTACGGTGTTCAATTCCACCCAGAAGTGCGTCATACTGAGTATGGTAATGACATTTTACGTAACTTTGTGCGTCGTGTATGTGATTGTACAGGCGAATGGACAATGGAAAACTTCATTGAAGTCGAAATTGAAAAAATCCGTGAAAAAGTTGGAGACCGTAAAGTGCTTTGCGCAATGAGCGGCGGTGTAGACTCTTCAGTTGTTGCAGTGCTCTTGCATAAAGCAATCGGCGATCAATTAACTTGTATCTTCGTAGACCACGGTTTACTTCGTAAAGGCGAAGGCGACATGGTTATGGAACAATTCGGTGAAGGTTTCAACATGAACATCATCCGTGTGAATGCGAAAGATCGCTTCATGGATAAATTAAAAGGTGTGTCTGACCCTGAACAAAAACGTAAAATCATCGGTAACGAATTCGTATATGTCTTCGACGATGAAGCATCAAAACTAAAAGGTGTAGACTTCCTTGCTCAAGGTACGCTTTACACTGACGTCATTGAATCAGGTACAAAAACAGCACAAACAATCAAATCTCACCATAACGTAGGTGGATTACCTGAAGACATGCAATTTGAATTGATTGAACCTATCAATACATTATTCAAAGACGAAGTACGTGCTTTAGGTATCGAACTTGGTATTCCTGAACACTTAGTTTGGAGACAACCATTCCCAGGTCCAGGACTTGGTATCCGTGTTCTAGGTGAAATTACTGAAGAAAAATTAGAAATCGTCCACGAATCAGACGCCATCTTAAGAGAAGTGATTCGTGAAGAAGGTTTAGAGCGTGAAATCTGGCAATACTTCACAGTACTTCCAGGCATGCGTTCAGTAGGTGTAATGGGCGATTACCGTACGTATGACTATACAATCGGTATCCGTGCCGTAACTTCAATTGATGGTATGACAAGTGACTTTGCGCGAATCGACTGGGAAGTCTTACAAAAGATTTCAAGTCGTATCGTTAACGAAGTAGATCACGTCAACAGAGTAGTCTATGACATTACTTCTAAGCCACCAAGCACAATCGAGTGGGAGTAATTAATCTATAATATATAAAACGAAAACCCTTTAACCGCAATGGTTAGAGGGTTTTTTAAGAATACTTTACTTTTAAAATCAACACGAATTCTCAAAAGTGAACGTGTATATTATAATTTAGGTAACAAATATGATGCTAACATGATAAACACCGAGCCCGATAACTATTCGCAGTAGTTACCGGGCTTTATTTAGGTGTATTGGCTATGCCGTTGCTTTTTAATACGATTATTAGCCAATAGGAAAATAACGTGATTGTTACCCCTGAAGGTCAAGTAAATACATATGGATTGGGTGTAAGCAGTCTAATCTCTTTTAACAGTAATGGTTAGAGTTTTTTCATTGCCTTATAGAAAATAAAAAGAAAAAAATGGCTTAAAGCAATTTGAGTGTTTGATAACCTTAAGCTCTTTTTAAGCAAACTTCTCTTTATTAAGGTATAATTATTATACTTAAATAAAGAGAGGTACATTATGAACTTTCATCAATCAACAATCAAACATGTTAATCGAATCGAAATAAATGTTGCAGATATAAAACGCCAAACCGATTTTTACAATCACATACTGGGTCTTAAAGTTATCTCATCCACACCGACACAAACAGTTTTAGCAGTAGGTACGGATGGTCATGAAGTTGTCTTAAAACAACTAGATAATGGACGCTTTGCGAGTAAGACAGAAGCAGGATTATTCCATATCGCGTTTCTATTAAGTGATGTTAAGCAACTTGGAGCGCTCATTAAACATCTTTCAGATGAAAAGATACCGATTGCTGGGGGAGATCATCTCGTCAGCGAAGCGATTTATTTTAATGACTTAGAAGGTAATGGTATAGAAGTTTATACCGATCGTCCATCTGAGTTATGGCAATGGCAAAATGAACTAGTAGTAATGGATACGTTACAACTAGAAGTCACGCGTATTTTAACTGAAGCAAAAGGTGCAAAATGGGAAGGTATGCCTGCAGATTCGAAAATAGGACACCTTCATTTAAAAACGCATGATTTAAGTGCCTCAAGTGAATTCTATCTACAATTAGGATTTCAAGTTGCGTCTGCATTACCACAAGTATTATTTTTATCTGATCAAAAATATCATCACCATATAGCTATTAACACTTGGCAGTCGAACCAACCGCTAAAAGATGCTGAAAAGACATATGGATTGACTGCATTTAATATTGTAGACGCCAAAAAAGGCATAGAAAAATATAAAACACCTGAAGGATTAAATTTAAGTATCCAAGCATAATCAAATGAATCAAATGAATAAAATTAGAAACCTCTTAAAATGGAGGTGCCTCCTAATTGATTTTGAGAATTTTAACAACCACTGAAGGTTAGAGTAACTCTATGAAAAATAATGATGTTTTTGGACTTTTGTTATAATCGCGCTATGGATTAAGTGTTCATTTTTATGAATGCGTGAGCTATGGTGTGATTTTTCTTTATAATTCATAGACAATCAACCGTTAAGGTCAGTAAAGCATTGAGAAAAGCGTAAAATCACATATCAATAAAAAAGTTTTGAATACATTATGTTATATCTGTTATGTTCATGAATTATTATTATAAATGCGCTTATATTGTGTATGTTGATGTTTTTAAATCGTAGTTAATAACTAGGATTAGCGAGTTGTTTTGAAATTTCGTGAATAAGTACTTTATAAAAATTATTAGAAAATTCATACTATAATGAAAATAACATTTGCTTTCGTGCGCTAAAAGGTATAAGCTTGAATGAACACATGTAAAAAGGGGCTGTGCAAAATAGATATATTAATCGGTACAGGTTTATTGTTACTTATTTTAGTATTTTTCACTGTGTTCACGTATTATGCGCCAGATGGGCGTGCAGTCATGGGGGCTTTAGCAACAGCAGCAATTGCAACATTCTTAGTTGAGGCGCTGCAAGGGTTTGTATTGGGAGATATTTTCGATATTAAGTTTTTAAAGGAAACGGGTAGTCTAGCTGGGACATTGAGTGGGGTCATTGTCGCATTCCTAGTCGCATTATCGAGAAAGATCAATCCACAAAACTCAGCGTTGCTTGCGGTCGCATTTGCGGAAATCGGGCTGATTCCTGCATTGTTTGCGGCTTATCTGATGTCGTTTGTGATTCGCTTTATTGAAAAGAAAATTACAAACGGTATGGACTTTATTATCGTAGTATTATTCTGTATTCCAGTTGGACGATTGTTAGGGGTTTGGTTCACGCCACTAGTCGATGGTTCATTATTGAAAATCGGCGGTATTATCGATGTGGCGATGAATACAAGTCCATTGCTGATGGGTCTGATTCTTGGTGGTATTGTGACAGTTGTTGGAACATCACCACTAAGTTCTATGGCATTAACAGCAATGTTAGGCTTAACAGGTGTACCAATGGCAGTTGCGGCGTTAACAGCGTTTGCGTCTAGCTTTATGAATACAACGTTACTACATCGTTTGAAAATCGGTAACTTGAAATCAGTTATTTCTATTGCGATTGAGCCACTGTCAAAAGCAGACTTAGTGTCTTCTAATCCAGTGCCAATCTATGTGACGAACTTTATCGGTGGAGGACTAGCTGGTATGGTCATTGCTTACTCGGGGTTAGTCAATGATGCGCCAGGTACAGCAGCACCGACACCAGGTATTCTCGTTATGTTTGGTTTCAACCCAGCACTCGACGTATTAAAATACGCAGCCATCGCAGCTGCAATTTGTTTCATTGTCGGTTGGGTAATGTCATATGTATTTAGAAACTATCCAATCCGTAACAGTGAAGTGACGGGTTATAAATCTAAAATCATAGAAAACAAAGCTAATCCAACAGTGAACGAAGCATAGAAATAAAGAAACAACACACTAAAGGGACATACCTGAAGTGTGTTGTTTTTTTAGTGCCAAAAATGACACGAACTATTAAGCTTTAATAGATCAATACGCCTATTCCAATTCCAATGAGTACGATTGCCCATGAAGGTAGTTTGAAATAAGCTAATAAGACAAATAATATCGTTGCGAATGTGAAATCTAAAGGTTGTTTAACCGTAGAAGTCCAAATAGGTTGGTAGAAAGCCGAGATTAAAATACCAACCACACCTGCGCTGATACCTTTCAAAAAGCCTCTAGCATAAAGGTTGGACTTAAAACTATCCCAAAATGGCAAGACACCAAACAACAGTAAAAAGGCAGGTAAAAAGATTGCGAATGTCGCAAGCAACCCTCCTATTACGCCTCCGATATTTGTGCCGATATAAGACGCAAAAGTGAATAATGGGCCAGGCACAGCTTGTGCTGCCGCATAACCTGTAATGAACTGATCAGAAGAAATCAATCCTTGCGGTACAAACTCCTTTTCTAACAGTGGCAACACGACGTGGCCGCCACCAAAAACAAGTGAACCAGAACGATAGAAACTGTCGAACATTTTAATCCATATATTTTGAGTGGTTGCGCTTAAGATAGGCAATACAACAAGCAAAGAAACAAATAACGATAAAGAGATAATCCCTAATCTTTTAGGTAAATAGAACACTTTAGAATCAGCGTCTGGCGTTGATGTAGGCTTAAGGAATAAGACACCATATAAGCCAGTTATAGCCAGCGCAACCACTTGAATATAAATACTATTGATCAATAATGAGAGTGCTAACACAAACATAGCCAATGCGATGGTTGTTTTCGTATTGGTTAATTTTTTGCCCATACCAATAATTGCTTGTGCCACAATTGCGACAGCAACAAGTTTCAATCCTTGCATCCAAGTAAAGTGTGTATCCCCATTCACAAATAAAGTTGAAAATAACATTAAAACAATCACTGAAGGCATAGTGAATCCTAGAAATGCGAGAATACCACCGAATACACCACCTCTGATGGTACCTATACCGATACCGACTTGACTGCTGGCAGGGCCTGGAAGAAATTGGCATAACGCGACTAAGTCAGAGTACTCTCTTTCATCCAACCATTTTCTTTTCTTCACATATTCATCATAAAAATAACCTAAATGCGCTGTAGGTCCACCAAAGGACATCAAACCAAGTTTTAAAGCTACAATAAAAATGGTGAAATAATGAGACATAGGCAACTCCTTATATAAATTAGCATCAATTTATAGATTTTGCGTTAGTCTTCATTATATTTCGAAATGCGTAAAGGTGATGTATGGATTTTGTAAAATTTGTGAATGACATGTATTTGAGTTTTATGATCAATTCTATAGTATCTCTATATCAAAAGGATACTAAGAAGGGTTGTTCGTCTTCTGTTAAACATAAACGAATGCGTTCTGTGAAATTCCCCCAAGTGACCTTTTGCATGACTTCTTCATAAGTAAAGAATCCAACTTCCAAACTTTCATCGCTAGTCGTAAGTGTGCCGTCAGTGTAGATCCCTTTAAATAAATGATTGATGATACTGTGTTCAGTATTTTGAAAGACACCACAGTATGTCGTGAGTTTGATGGTGACTCCAGCTTCTTCTTTCACTTCACGAATGACACCCTCTCGAATGGTTTCACCATTTTCAATTTGCCCGCCAGGAATTTCCCAGCCACGCAAAGGACTTTTGATTAAAAGTATTTTATTCTCATCATTTGTGACCACACATGAAGCGGAAACAATATGTTTTGGGGTCATCTTAATCCTCCTAGAGTTGTGTTATTGAATGATACTCGTTAAAAGTGAACAGCTAGTGTCTAAAAATATGTAAAAAATAATTTATAGTTAATAATTAGTTAATTCAATTGTAGTATATGTCTGTTTTATAATAAAAGCATGTAAATTAAAGGAGACAACAACGATGAATTTTAAACAATTTTTACTGACAGGCCTCGCAAGTGTATTACTTGGATCAGCAGGTGCACATGTATTTTCATATCAAGCAGAAGCTGCCCAATTCGGCGCACACGAATTTCGTGATTACAGCGTACAACCTAAAGAAAACTTGAAAAACTTATTGAACGCGAGTCACTATTATAAAGACATGGCGAAAGAATCAGGTGCAACATTCTACCAGAATAAATTAAACCAAGCGATTTATTTTGCTAAGAAACAACAAAAGTCTAATAATGATTCACAAGTTGTGACAGCAATTAATCAACTTTCAGCTATCTATAATGAGGTATTTCAATTGCATTTGCAAACTGAAAAAGGCAGTGCCGACATCTTAAGTAAAAAAGCAGAACTACAAAACCTAATTGTAAAGGCAAACCATTTATTAACTGAAAGTCATCTTTCAATGAATCAAGATGAAGCGCAGCTAAAACAAACTGTTGCGCAAGCACAAGCTGTATTAAACCAAACAACACCAGACTTTGAATTAGTGAATGCGATTAACGCAGTTCAACAACACATTCAAAATGTAGAGTCATATCAGGCATTTGTAGCACATCATTAATAAAGGTATAAGCGATAGAACACAGTAATCTCTATAGGGTTGCTGTGTTTTTTTATGTTCAGTTTTTTTGACTGAGGGGTATATGGGTAAACATAACTACACATATGAGAGACAACATCCAAGGGGGGAATGTTATGTCTAAAGCATTATCGATTATTGTTCCTGTATATAATAAATCTCAGTTTTTACAACAATGTGTATCATCTATTGATGAGTTAAAGTTGAATCATGATGAGATAGAAGCCATCTTTGTTGATGATGTTTCAACAGATGACTCATTGGAACAATTAAAACAGTTTGAACAAACGCGTGATTACATGCGTGTTATAGAGTTAGAAGCAAACAGCGGTAGTCCAGCTAAGCCAAGAAATGTAGGGATGGAAGCGGCTGAAGGCACTTATATTACGTTCTTAGATGCAGATGACTGGTTAGATACAGAAGGTTTTCCAAAGTTGCTTGACCAAGCTTTAACTACAGAGAGCGATATAGTGTTCGGTCAAAGTTTAAAACATAAGGACCAGTCTGTGAGCCAAATTGCGCGCTTTAGTGCTTATACAAAAGAAGAAGGACTTGTGCCTTACGAAATTGATAAAATCTTTCGTGCCGTCGGTCCACCTGGAAAAATAATAAAACAATCAGTGATTCAAGATTATCATCTTTATTTTGAACCGATGAAATACGGAGAAGATAAGTTATTCTTTACTGAAGTAATTGCGCACGCTAAAACTGCCGCTATGAATGATATCGTGGTCTATCATGTGAATCGATATGGTGCGAATCAATCATTGGTCAGTGAAACAGATATTTTTGAAAAAACAGCTTTTAATTTAGAAGTGTTAAAGCAGTTATTAGATTTAGACATCCCGGAGACTGCACGCAAACATGCGATCAGTCGAATAGTAGAAATGGATTATTTATCACGCTTATTCATGAATCGTCGCTTCTTAAAAAGCGCAGAGAAAAATAAATTCTATGAAGCTTTTGATCAGTTAGTTTCAACTTTAGACCAACATGACTTAGATATTAAAGATTACTTGACTGAACCGAAATATGAAAAAGTATGTGAATGCTTATTAAATAGCGATAAAGAAAAAGTAGAAGCGTTGATTACTTTATTAAGCGAAGGTATACGAGCACCACATTATATTGCAGACGGATTAGTATATTATCATTTGCCGGAAGACTTGCACACCGTTGAACCCTTATACGAACCCTTCTATGCGGTCTATAGCGGCACACATCTTAAAGATAATCAGTTCTATGAGGTTATTACGCTATATAAAGAGGATTCAACAGAAGTCGACGCAGTGAATTTGGTGAAGCTTTCTGATGAATCCGTTACGCAGGAAGTAACGTTTGAGCAGCAAGACAATCAACTCTGGATACCTTCAGATGCATTAAACGTAGATTTCGATTTTAATCTGCAAGTTATTTATGATCACTACAAACCATTTTTAGTACACATGATGTTGCCAAGCATTACGGAAAATCATGCTTTAAAACGTCAAGGTCAGAAAGTAGAATACGTTTCAACACAACAAGAACAAGCATCATCAGCTGAACCTAATGAGGTGGATACTACAAAGTATTATGCTGAAAATCCAGGGGAAGTATGGGCGACTAAGAAGTTTAAAGTGTATGGTGATACTGAATTTACACAAGAACAAGCTCAATCTATGGAAGTCGGTGAGGTGTTTAATGTATCAGAGATACAGTATTCTAAAAAAGGGACACCGCGATTAGTATTAGAGGATGGGAACGTGATTACTGCGAATAAAAAGTTTGTCGAACAGTTAGACAGTGATCTGTCTGAACATTATATTGTAGACTGGCCAATCACGATTCAAGTCATTAAAAAGTGTAAAGCTTATGAAGATCGTAACTTTAAAACTGAAGCAGAATTCCAACCGAAGTTAAATGACACGATAGAAATAGATAAAATTGTGTGTTCTTCTAAAGGGACACCGCGCTTAAAAACAAAAGCGGGTTATTTTATCACCGCAAATCGAGATTTTGTGCAGGTTGTAAAGTAAGAAGAAGGGATGAAAATCTCTTCTTCTTTTTGTTTGGATAACGTGGTAATGCGTTAAAGTATCATTAAATATTTTAAAGAAATCGGTTATGAATAGTATAAAATAACGTATATTGCTAGAAGGTTATTAAGTTTGTGAAATTATTATAAATATTGTTGACAGGGGATAGAGAAAACGGTAAGATTCAATACATAATTATTTTCTGACAATTCGAATATCATTGTATCAATTTGAATTGTAGGGTGCTATATCTATATACTATGAGGGGAGAGTATTTTATTGACTTCTAAAATTACTTATACAGACTTCACCTCAGACCCTTTTGAATCATTAGATGTTTCAGATGAAACAAAAGGTGCGTATCATGTTCTGAAATGGGCATATGATACTTACGGAGATGAAATTGTATATGCTTGCAGTTTCGGAGCAGAGGGCATCGTTCTGATTAACTTAATTTCGCAAGTAAAACCAGACGCACGTATCGTCTTTTTAGACACGGGTCTCCATTTCGATGAAACGTACGATTTAATCGACCGTGTTAAAGCAAAATATCCTAAATTGAACATTGTTATGAAGAAGCCAGATTTAACACTTGATCAACAAGCTCAAGAATATGGCGGTAATCTTTGGCGTAGAGATCCAAACCAATGTTGTTATATCCGTAAAGTTAAACCGCTTGAAGAAGTATTAACTGGCCAAACAGCTTGGGTATCAGGATTGAGACGTGAACAATCTCCAACAAGACGCAACACAAACTTTGTGAATAAAGACGACCGTTTTGAATCTATTAAAGTTTGTCCGTTAATCCATTGGACTTGGGATGATGTATGGGATTATATTAAATCGAATGATTTACCTTATAATACTTTACATGATCAGAACTATCCAAGCATCGGATGCGCACCATGTACTTCACCTGTTTTTGAAGGCGGCGACTCTAGAGAAGGCAGATGGCAAAACAACATGAAAACTGAATGTGGTTTGCACATCGGACGTAAATCTTAATTTGAAAGTTACAATTAATTTTTTTGTATATAATTCCTAGTGGATATGTTGGAATTTTGAAAGCACAATGACTATACTTGAATTAAGTGTAGATATTTTTTTAGTTTCAATTCCTACTAAAAAACTAAGGATAAAATCTATCATATGGGGGGAAGACACTTGAATTTATCAGCAACAAATAGTCCATTCAACGATGAACAGGCACAACTCATTAATCAAGCGTTATCAACATTATCAAATGACCAGAAGCTCTGGCTTAGCGGTTATTTAACGGCACATCTCCAAGATGGCACAGCAACACAAGCACCTGCTTCTAGCGCAGCAGCAACGCAGGCGCCAGCAGCACCAGCGCAACAACAAGCTGTAGAACCACGCAAAGTCACTGTATTATTTGGTTCTGAATCTGGTAACGCACAGTGGGTGGCAGAATTACTCGAAAGTAAATTAAAAGAAAACGATTTTGATGCCACATTAACTGAAATGGATCAATATAAAACGAAAGATTTAAAAAATGTTGAAGACCTACTTATCGTAACGTCGACACATGGTGAAGGCGATCCACCGGATAACGCATTATCTTTCTATGAATTCTTATACGGACGTAAAGCATCTAAATTAGAAGGCGCACGCTTCTCAGTACTTGCTTTAGGTGACCAATCTTATGAATTCTTCTGTCAAACGGGTAAAGACTTTGATGCACGTTTAGAAGAATTAGGCGCTGACCGTATTTTACCGCGTGTCGATTGTGATATTGACTTCGAAGAACTCGCTAATGAATGGATTGAAAACATTATTAATGAGTTAGGTGATCAAGAAGTAAAGCAAGTGGTTCAAGAGGCACAAGATGCACCTGTTGAAGATGCTTCTGGACCCATTTACTCAAGAACATTTCCTTACGAAGCAGAAGTCTTAGAAAATATTAATTTAACTGGTCGTGGTTCTGATAAAGAAGTTCGCCACCTTGAATTATCATTAGAAGGTTATGGCGATGACTACGCACCAGGCGATTCCATTAATATCTTACCGGAAAATGACCCAGAACTTGTGGATGAAATTATCGATATGCAAGATTGGGTGGCAGAAAAAGATATTACTGTGAATACACAAGGTGACAAAATGTCGCTAGAAGAAGCATTGACGTCATACTTTGAAATCACAAAATTAACGAAACCATTAATCGAAAGTGCAGCACAGCTCTTTGATAATGAAGACTTATTAGATAGAGCCTCTGATAGTGAATGGGTGAAAGATTATATCTACGGTCGTGACTTAATAGACTTATTGAATGATTTCCCTACAGAGTCACTACAACCGAACCAATTACATCAAGTCTTAAGAAAAATTCCTGCACGCAGTTACTCTATTTCAAGCAGTCATAAAGCAAATGAAGATGAAGTACACATTACAGTATGTGCAGTACGTTATGAAGCACATAATCGTAAACGCTCAGGTGTCTGCAGTGTACAACTCGCAGAACGTGTAGAGCCGGGCGATAAATTAAAAGTATACTTGAAGAAAAATCCTAACTTTAAATTCCCATTCGATGAGAACACACCAGTCATCATGATTGGACCAGGTACAGGTATCGCTCCATTCCGCAGTGTCTTACAAGAACGAGAAGAATTGGATTTAACAGGCAACACATGGTTGTTCTTTGGTAACCCACACTTTACAACAGACTTCTTATACCAAACCGAAATTCAAGATTGGTTGAAGAGCGGTGTGTTAGAAAAAGTAGATTTAGCCTTTTCACGTGATCAAGAAGAAAAACGTTATGTTCAGCATTTAATCGATGAAAACAGTGCAGAATTTTATGAATGGTTAAGAAATGGCGCAGCAATTTATGTCTGCGGCGATGAAAAACACATGGCGAAAGATGTACATCAAGCCATCATTCATGTATTGGAAAAAGAAGGCGGCTTATCTGAAGAAGAATCAGAAGAGTACCTATCAGAATTGAAAAAAGAAAAACGCTATCAACGTGACGTGTATTAATTTTTGAGGAGGCAAATTATGGCTGAGAATAACAATGATTTATATAAAGGCTTAGATGATTTAGAACGTAATAAAGGCGAAAGCAATTATTTGCGCGGTACCATTGCACAGGGTTTAAAAGACCCTGTGACTGGTGCAATCGCTGATGATGATACCAAGTTATTAAAATTCCACGGCAGCTATATGCAAGATGACCGTGACTTACGTCAAGAACGACGCAAACAAAAATTAGAACCTCTCTACGCATTTATGATTCGTGTACGTATCCCTGGAGGCCGTGTTTCCACGGATCAATGGTTGAAGCTAGATCAATTGGCAGATGATTATGCAGGTGAACAAATTCGTTTAACCACACGTCAAACTGTACAGTATCATGGGATTTTAAAACGCAACTTAAAAAAATCAATGCAAGCGATTAACGCAGCTGTACTTGATTCAATCGCAGCGTGCGGTGACGTCAATCGTAATGTCATGTGCAACCCTAATCCCTACCAATCTGATGTGTATAGTGAAATAAATGATTATGCGGATAAAATCAGCGGACACTTATTACCGAAGACAACAGCGTACCATGAAATTTGGTTAGACGGTGAAAAAATCATCGATTCTAAACAAGAAGATCATGAACCAATGTACGGTAAAACATACTTGCCACGTAAATTTAAAATCGGTATTGCGTTACCACCTTCTAACGATATTGATGTCTATTCACAAGATATCGGCTTAATCGGTATCGTTGAAAATGATGAATTAACCGGCTTCACAGTAACTGTCGGCGGCGGTATGGGCAGTAAGCATGATGATTTAAGAACACATCCTCAAGTCGGTAAAGTATTAGGTTATATTCCTAAAGAAACAGCACCGGAAGTTTGTGAGAAAATCTTAACGATTCAACGTGATTTCGGTGACCGTGCAGACCGTCAACAAGCGCGTTTCAAATATACAGTGGAACGTAAAGGCGTGGATTGGATTCGTGAAGAATTAAATCGTCGTTTAGGCTGGGAAATCGAAGATGCGAAACCATTTGAATTTGACAGTAACGGTGACCGTTTAGGTTGGGTTGAAGGTTCAGGTAAGTATCACTATACATTATTCATTCAAAATGGTCGTATTAAAGATACAGAAGACTTTAAGTTGAAAACAGCGATTAAGAAATTAGCGCAAACACATAAAGGTGAAATTCGCATGACACCGAACCAAAACCTGATTTTTGCGAATGTTGAGAAAGAAGATAAAGCCGCTATTGATGCGATTATCGAAGAGTATGGTTTAACAGACGGCAAAAATTACAGTGGTTTACGTCGTAACTCTATGGCTTGTGTGGCCTTTCCGACTTGCGGGCTTGCGATGGCAGAGTCAGAACGTTATTTACCTTCTTTAGTGACTAAAATTGAAGACATTTTAGATGAATTTGGTTTACGAGAAGAAGAAATTACGATTCGTATGACAGGTTGCCCGAACGGCTGTGCACGTCCTGCATTAGCTGAAATTGCTTTTATTGGTAAAGCACCTGGTAAATATAATTTCTATTTAGGCGGCAGCTTTATCGGTGAACGTTTGAATAAATTATATAAAGAAAATATCGGAGAAGCGGAAATTTTAGAAAGCTTACGTCCAATTTTAGAACAATACAGTAAAGAACGTGAAACAGGGGAACACTTCGGTGACTTTGTAGTACGTAAAGGCATTGTAGAAAAAGTTACAGATGGTCGTGACTTCAGATAAGCAGTAAGCATTACCTCAGAAAGTGACGTATCTACGCACTTGGATACGTCCTTTCTCCAGTAATGCTCAACATCTATTTAAATAAAACAAAGAGGTGATCGAATGGGAAAAGTATATATCGTAGGCGCAGGTCCCGGAGATCCGGATTTAATCACAGTAAAAGGTGTCAAAGCTATAGAACAAGCCAATGTGATTCTATATGATCGCCTCGTTAATAAGGCCTTATTGCAATATGCAAAGCCGAATACAAGATTGATTTATTGTGGGAAAGACCCGAGTGGTTTATCAATTCCTCAAGTAGAAATCAATGCATTAATGGTGAGTTTCGCACGTAAAGGTCTTACTGTAACAAGATTAAAAGGCGGAGATCCTTTCTTGTTCGGTAGAGGTGGAGAAGAAGCGGAAGTTCTGGCAGAACATCACATCGCTTTTGAAATTGTACCTGGTATTACCTCAGGTATCGCCGCACCTGCTTATGCAGGTATCCCAGTTACACATCGAGACTATAGTTCTTCTGTCGCATTTGTGACAGGTGTTAATAAAGAGAAAACGTTAAAAGAAGATTATTGGAAACATTTAGCATTAGGTCCTGAAACACTGTGTATTTACATGGGTGTCAGCAGGTTGCCTGAAATCTGTCGCTTGTTAGTGCAACATGGCAGACCGAAAGATACACCTGCCGCATTGGTTTATCAAGGAACAAGCGGAGTTCAACAAACTGCAGTTGGTACTTTAGAAACCATTGTTGATGTCGCAAAAGATTTTAAAAATCCATCAATGATTGTAATCGGTGAAGTCGTACAATTACGTGAGAAAATCAGCTGGTTTGAATCTGTTTCAGCCCAAGTAGCAGCGCATCAATAAATGTGTCATACCGGCAAGCAAGACATATTAAGTTCATTTTTTTAACTTTAATTCCTTGTAAACTGATAAGAATAGTATCGTCTATGTACTACACAACATAAATAATATGAAAATTCTAACAATCAAAACTTGATTATTGAAAGAAAGGAGCAAAGACAATGAAAAAACTATTAATTATTGCCTTCGTAGGGTTTTTTGCACAATTGGTTGACGGTTCCCTCGGCATGGGCTTCGGCGTAACATCATCATCGATTTTGTTATCGCTTGGTTTAGCACCAGCCATTGTATCAGCGACAATCCATTTTTCTGAAATTGCGACAACAGCAGCATCAGGTGTTTCGCACATGTCATTCTCTAACGCAGATAAGCGTTTAATACTGAAATTAGCGGTGCCGGGATCGATGGCAGCTTTCATTGGTGCAGCAGCAGTCAGCCATCTGCATGCAGGTTTAGTTAAGCCTGTCGTTGCTTTGTTCCTGATTACCATCGGTATTTATATTTTAGTTCAATTTGCGTTTAAACGCGGACAAACTAAAAAGCTGACAAGAGGGTCAGAGTTGAGTAATAAATTTATGTTTCCGCTTGGTGCGACTGCTGGATTTTTAACAGCTATCGGTGGAGGCGGCTGGGGACCAGTCAATACTTCTGCATTACTTGCACGTCGTGATATCAATGTTCGTCATGTTATCGGCAGTGTATCTATCAGTGAGTTTTTCGTAACGATTGCAGCGTCTATCAGTTTCTTGATTTTCTTACCCCTTCATTTAATTAATTGGGGATTGGTTCTGGCATTAAGTGTCGGAGGCGTTGCGGCTGCACCATTTGCGGCATGGCTCGTTAAGATCATCCCAGTAAATGTCTTAGGCATTTTTGTGGGTGGTTTGATTATCTTTACCAACAGCAATACTTTGTTGAACGCATTTGGTGCACCGGGTGAAGCGATTGCTTTCGTAAGAATCGCAGTGGTTATCGGTTGGTTTGCATTATTGTTTGTCATTTTGCGCAAAGAAGGTAAATTATCGAACTTTTTTCACAAAAAAGAAGCAAATAAAGTAGGAAGAGTAAAACAATAAGAGGAGATGAGTTAAATGGCTACAACAACACAAATTTTAGAACATACGAACACACCGCATGGTGGGAAGTTAATTAATCGTCAACTTGAAGGAGCAGAACGTGAAGCATTAATTGAAGCAGCAGAAGCTTTTAAAACATTAACGTTAAACGCATGGAGTTTATCTGACTTAGAATTAATCGCAATTGGCGGGTTCAGTCCATTAACAGGATTTATGGGAGAAGCGGACTATCAAAACGTCGTTGAAAACTTACATCTTGTAGATGGAACGTTATGGAGTATTCCAATTACTTTACCAGTTAATGAAGCAGAAGCGGACCAATATGAAATTGGAGAACAGATTGCGCTTTATGGAGGAGATCAACAGTTATACGGTGTCTTAACTTTAGAAGAAAAATATACGTATGATAAAGAAAAAGAAGCACAAAATGTTTATGGAACGACAGAAGAAGCTCATCCAGGCGTCAAAAAAGTATATGACAAAGGTAATGTGTATCTAGCAGGTCCGATTCAATTAGTAAATCGTCCAGACCATAGTGAGTTTGAAGAATTTGAATTAGATCCGATTGAAGTACGTCAAATGTTTCATGATTTGGACTGGAAAACAGTCGTAGGTTTCCAAACACGTAACCCAGTACATCGTGCACATGAGTATATCCAAAAAAGTGCGTTAGAAACAGTTGATGGTCTCTTATTGAATCCATTAGTAGGCGAAACAAAGTCTGATGATATCCCAGCGGATGTTCGTATGGAAAGTTACCAAGTGATTTTAAAACACTATTATCCAGAAGATCGTGCACGCTTAGCGATTTATCCAGCTGCGATGCGCTATGCAGGACCGCGTGAAGCGATTTTACATGCGATTGTGCGCCAAAACTATGGTTGTACACATTTCATTGTAGGACGTGACCATGCAGGTGTAGGTGACTATTATGGTACATATGAAGCGCAAGAGTTGATTACGAAATATCAAGAAGAGTTGGGTATTCATATTTTAAAATTTGAACATGCTTTCTATTGCACGAAGTGCGGTAATATGGCGACAGCGAAAACGTGCCCGCATGGTGCAGAACATCATGTGCATTTAAGCGGGACAAAAGTCCGTGAAAAATTACGTAATGGAGAATCTTTACCGAAAGAATTCTCACGTCCTGAAGTCGCTGAAGTGTTAATTCGCGGTTTACGCAGACATAGAGAACAAAATGAGGAGGCGTAACGATGACAAAATCTCAAAACATTACATGGCATGATTCAGAAGTAACGAAAACAGAACGTCAAGCTCAAAATGGCCATAAGAGTGTAGTCCTATGGTTCACTGGTTTATCCGGTTCAGGTAAGTCTACCATCAGTGTTGCTTTAGAAAAAGCATTATTCGAACGTCGTATTCATGCGTATCGTTTAGATGGGGATAATATTCGTCATGGTTTAAATAATAATCTTGGTTTCAGTCCGGAAGACCGTAAAGAAAATATCCGTCGTATCGGTGAAGTCAGTAAATTATTAGCAGATGCAGGACTGATTACATTAACGGCGTTCATCTCACCTTATCGTGAAGATCGTGATCGTGTCCGTGAAATTTTAGAAGATGGCGAATTTATCGAGGTATATGCGAAAGCCAGTGTTGAAACGTGTGAGCAGCGTGACCCGAAACAGTTGTATAAAAAAGCACGTGCAGGAGAAATTAAGAACTTTACTGGTATTGATGCGCCATATGAAGCGCCAGAACATGCGGAAATTGTCGTGGATACAGAGACAACTTCTGTGGAAGAAGCGGTTCAGCAGATTCTAAACTATTTAGAAGACAAACAAATTATTTAATATCCCGAGCACACACAAACCTTAAATTGTGTGTGCTTTTTTGGTGGCTATTATCACGGTTAAGTTTTGCGATTATTCTGAAATTGAATTAAAATAGAAGTGTACAATAATATATGGAACAACAAGGAGAGTCGAACAACATGGCAGAAGTAAAAGGCAAAGTAGCAATGGTGACAGGCGGCGGACAAGGTATCGGAGAAGCAATTTGTCGCAGACTCGCAAAAGACGGGTTTAAAGTAGGGGTGGCAGATTTTAATGAAACAACTGCAGAAGCGGTTGCACAAAGCTTACGTGATGAAGGCTATGAAGCACTTGCGGTTAAAGTAGATGTATCAGATCGTGATCAAGTCTTCCAAGCAGTCAATACAGTGAAAGATCACTTCGGAGATTTTAATGTGATTGTTAATAACGCTGGATTAGGACCACAAACACCACTTGATACAATTACGTATGATCAATATCGCAAAGTTTTCGATGTAAACGTCGGCGCAATTTTCTGGGGCATTCAAGCAGCGGTTGAAGCTTTTGAATCATTTGGTCACGGTGGTAAAATTATTAACGCTTCTTCTCAAGCAGGACAAGTCGGAAACCCAGGACTTGCATTATATGGCGCAACTAAATTCGCAATCCGTGGTATTACACAAACTGCAGCACGTGACTTAGCTGATAAAGGTATTACTGTGAATGCGTATTGCCCAGGTATCGTTAAAACACCGATGATGGAAGATATCGCACAAAAAACAGCTGATGAAGCAGGTAAACCATATGAATGGGGTATGGAACAATTCTCTAAAAATATCGCATTAAAACGTTTATCAGAACCTTCAGATGTAGCAGCATGTGTATCTTATCTTGCAGGACCAGATAGTGATTATATGACTGGCCAAGCTTTAATTATTGATGGCGGTATGGTCTTCAATTAATACAAGACATAAAGAAAGGCAAGTGCACCTAAACAGGACACTTGCCTTCTTTTTATTTTCTAGGAATACCAATTGCATGACCGAGTTGTTTCGGTGTTTCAAATTCCCCTTGTTCCTCATAATATGTTTTGATGTTATCAAAAACAAAATCTGGAAAAGCACTGCTGCGACGTTGTTGGTTATCAATAGCCATCATGATAACCTCATACGTTGCAGTCGGGACTTGATCTTGATTAAACATCTTTAAAAAGAAATGTACACGTTTGTGGTCATAGTCATAAACATAAACTTCTACCGTAAACGTTTCATCTAGCAACATTTCTTTTAAGTAAGTGATATGTGCTTCTAAATTAAAAATTGTTGTGTCATGTTTTTGTCGGTAATCAATCGAGAACCCCATTTTCGCAAAGAAACCGACGACCGCATCACTGAAAATTGAAAAATACTGTGCATCATGTAAATGTTGATTATGATCAATCCAAGAAGGATGCACCTTATCCTCATAAGTATAAATGTACCCCATATTTAATTTTCCCCCTTTAATGCATATAACTGCAGTGTATCATATAAATGAAATCGATAGCTTGGACGTACTTTCTTTAGACTATGATGACATTCGTATGAAGTGACTAAAGTAGGAGAAACGTTCCTGAAATTGAAACAGGATTAGAATTATTTTATTCGCACATTCTAAAAATGAATTCAAATTATCAATTTAAGTAAGAGATACAATACCAACTATTTTGCTGAAGTGTATTATCAATGAAATTTATCATCGAAAAAGTATAGTAAATGTTAAAGAATATATAAAGAATAGAACTAAAATATTCTTCTGTATAAAGTTAACTATTTTATGAAATTTGTGTATAATGATTTATAATAATGCAACACATTAAACAAATGGGGGGATATCATGAAGAGGCTATTATGTTTATTAAGTGCATCAGTATTAATTTTAGCGGCTTGTGGTGACAAAAAAGAGGAGTCGGAGAAAGAGGAGACATCTAGTTTAGATGCGAAACAAGCAAAAACAAAAGAAAAACCTAAAATTAAAGATAACGCAGTTGAAATCAAAGGGGTAAAGGTGAAAATTGTGGGTACAGAAATTGTGCCTAAGGGGACAACAGAATATCAAGATGATGATGTTTTAGTTGTAAAATATGAAGTGACGAATAACAGTAAAGATGACAATGAAGTTAAACCAACTAGGTCTTATTTGAAAGTGTTTGAAGCGTATCAAGATAGTAAAGATTCAGAAAAGCGCTTAGATTACGGTCATGTAAGAGGAGAAACTTATGATAGTGAAAGAGATAAAGGTGAAGATAATATTAAAAAAGGAAGTACAATTTCATCTATTGAAACGTACAAGTTAAATGATTTAGAGTCACCTGTGTTATTAAAAGCGAAAGATCAAGAGAACTACGAGGATCCAAACATCGGTTCAATCAAAATTAATATTAAAGACAAGAAATCATCTGATAATAAATCATCTGATAAGAAGTCATCTGAAGACGATATTAAAAGTGAGGATATGACTGACTTATAAGAAATCAAAACACTGGAATAAACGATATTTCAGTGTTTTATTATGTTGGTTTAAATCAATAAAGTTTATCAAATAAGTTGAAAAAATAAGTTAATACGGTATGATAGTAATAAATAAAATAGTTCTTATTAAGAGTGAGTGGAGGGACTTGGCCCTGTGAAGCTCCAGCAACAACCGCAAGGTGACGTGCTAAATCCAACAAGGTAACTTGAAAGATAAGAAGACGTACGTGAAGCGCTTCTTCTTGCAAGGAGGGCTATTTTATTTATCCAAAATGAGAAAAAGGTGGTAAATAAAATGACAACATTCGCTAAACAACAAATCAGAGAGAAAATGCAAGAGCTGGAACAATGGGAGAATTATGAACCAATGAATATGGCTAGCAGTATGGGAAGAAAAGCCCAAATTCATGATATTGAGGCAACAATCAGACAAATGGTTCCATTGGAAGTGATTAAAGATTGGCTAGAAGAAAAGTAAGAAAGAAGAGAAGTTCATGATCGCAATCAGTGCGTGTTTAATTGGAGAGAATGTACGTTACGACGGCAGTCATAAATTGAATGATACATTACGCCAACTTGTTCAAGAGGATAAAGCGATAGCGCTATGTCCTGAAGTATTAGGCGGTTTGACTACACCGAGACTAGCAGCTGAAATTGTTGGCGGGGATGGTTTTGATGTGTGGTCAGGTCGTGCTAAAGTCATTGCGACGACAGGTGAAGATGTTACGGAGGCATTTAAAGAAGGTGCATTAAAGACATTGGAATTGCTACAAGCACATCAATGTACGGCAATGATTCTAAAGTCGAAAAGTCCTTCTTGTGGAACCTCTGAGATTTATGATGGGACATTCAGTGGTGACTTGAAATCAGGCGAGGGTGTCTGTACAGCGTTATTAATACAGCATGGAATTACAATTATGAATGAATTAAACTGGAAAGAAAAATTAGATTTCACGTCGATTTAAATTTTAGTGTGAATTTTCTTATTGACAGAATATTCTTTTAACTATAGACTAGGATTAATTCAAATAATATTAATTGATTATGATGAGTAAAGTACATATTGAAGAATTAACAGAGAGCTTTTGGTTGGTGTGAAAAAGTAATTCGACAATATCGAAAATGGACTCTGAATCTGTCAGCTGAATCGTTAAGTTGGCACGTGTTAGCAAACGTTACCACTGCTCGAGTATGATAGTACTGTTGAGGAGAAGTATGGACTTCTTGAAACTGGGTGGTACCGCGCAGAATCGAATTCTACGCCCCTGTAAAGCTTTAGTATAGGCTTTATGGGGGCTTTTTTATTATTTGAAATAAGAACATAAACATAGGGAGAAGTTAAGATGAGTGAATTATTACGTTATGATATTGTAGGAAGTTTCTTAAGACCAGAGGCATTAAAAGAAGCGCGTGCAGCGTTCGAAAAAGGAGAAATCGGTCAAGCTGCCTTAAGAGAAGTAGAAGACCGTGAGATTAAAACATTGATTGAGAAGCAAGTAGAGAATGGTTTGAAATCAATTACAGATGGAGAATTTCGTAGAAGTTGGTGGCATTTAGATTTCTTCTGGGGATTGAATGGTGTAGAAACAGTCAAAGATGAAGGCGGATTTGAGTTCGATGCGGTTCAATCTCGTATTGAAACAGCACGTTTATCAGGCCCGATTTCAGGAGACAATCATCCGTTTGTGGCAGACTTCAAATTCTTATTAGCTCATACACCAGAAGGTATCGAGGCACGTCAAACTGTACCAGCACCTGCCAGACTCTTCTCAGAGCTGACACGAAAAGAAAATATTGAAGCAACACGCAAATATTACGAAACAGATGACGCATTAATTGATGCCATTGCGGATGCATATCAAACAGTGATTGAAGATTTATATGAAGCGGGTCTCAAAACGATTCAATTTGACGATACAACATGGGGGCGTTTAGTCGGAGACCAAACTGAAATTAACGGTAAAAACGGTGACCAACAAGAAAAAGAACGCTTAAAACAATTATTCAAAGACGTGAATAACCGCGCAATTGAACGTTTACCTAAAGACTTGCGTGTTCAAACTCATATTTGTCGCGGTAATTACCGTTCCACATGGTTCGCATCAGGCGCATATGACAGTGTCGCAACACCGTTGTTCGACCAAGAAAATGTAGATGCTTATCTTTTAGAATACGATAGTGATCGTTCAGGTGGATTTGAACCGCTTCAATACGTATCAGATGATAAACAAGTCGTATTAGGTCTCATTACTTCTAAAGATGGTGAATTAGAAGATATAGATGAAGTCATAAAACGTATTAAAGAAGCGTCACAATATATCCCGTTAGATCGTTTAGCTTTAAGTACGCAATGCGGCTTCGCATCAACAGAAGAAGGTAATAACTTAACTGAAGCACAACAATGGGCTAAAATTCGTTTAGTCAAAAGTATTGCGGAAGAAGTATGGCCTGAAAAAGTAAAAGGCTAAATCATCAATACATTAATGAATGATAGAAGATGAATTTCACTACAGAAGGTGGAATTCATCTTTTTTTATTCATTTCTTTAAGTTAACTTCACAAAAGTCACCAAGCTGACAAAGATTTTTAATCACTACCTTGTATTATTTAATAGTAAGGGGTATATTATAAGTGAACTACTATTAAACATTAAACAGTACTGAATAATGTGTTGGAGGTTTGCTATGAATATACAATTTAAGAAAGGCGCACTTGAATTTTTAGTCTTGCTTATTATTCAAGGTGAAGATCAGTATGGCTATTCACTTGTACAAAAGATAACACCGCGTATCACAATCGCAGAAGGTACCGTCTATCCTTTAATGCGCCGTTTAGTTAAGGAAGGTTATTTAACAACTTATTTTAAACCGTCGACAGAAGGACCAGCACGCAAGTATTACCGAATTACCGAAGAAGGTCATGAACGTTTAGAAGCACTACTTGAAGAATGGAAGGCCTTTACAGAAGCTGTAGATTTATTTATTGAGGAGAGTGAGAGAGATGAGTAAACAAGAATACTTACAGTTATTAAATCGTTATTTAACGCGCGTTTCACCGGAAGAACGCCAAGATATTTTAAACGAGTATGAAACACACTTCATCAGTGGTAAAGAAGCAGGAAAAACTGAAGAAGAAATTTCCCGGGAATTAGGTAATCCGAAAGACATCGGGCGTGAAATGAGTGCGAATGCGGCGGTAGATAAAGCAGAATCTTCTCGCAATGCCGGCAATGTCACGAATGCTGTGTTAGCGGTTATGGGATTAAGTATTTTAAACTTCTTCGTTATTACCATTGTAATTGCGACATGGTTCGGTGTGCTTTTATCTTTAGGTGTGGCGACGCTTACTTTTCTAGCTGCACCTATATTCTTACTGGTCAAAGGCATGATAGATGGATTTGGAGAAATTATTCCTCTAGATATCTATGTTTCATTTACATGCTTTGGAATCGGATTGATGTTATTTACAGTAACGTACCTTGCTTATAAATGGAGCTTCGTTCTCTTTATGAAATATTTACGTTGGAATATTAAAGTTGTGAAAGGAAGTGCGCAATCATGAAAAAAGCATTGTTGATTATCTTTAGTATAGGCTTAGTGATTACAGTCGGTTTCGGAATTGCGGGCTATGTAGAAGGAAAAAAACAACTTAAAAAAGCTGATAATCCAATTCATTACACAAAAGACTATAAGCATGAAGATGCGAAAATAAAAAACTTGAAAATCAATACGGATACATCAAACGTCATCATTAAAAAAGGTGACCACTTCCATGTTAAGGGGGAAGGTGGTATTAAAGGAAAAACAAAAATTAACAGTACTATCAAAGGTGATACATTAGCAGTTGAATCAAAACTTCCAAACCCTACGATCAATTTTACATTTGGAAATATTACAAACAGTACTATCACAATTACAGTACCTGAACGTCAATTGTCAGATGTGACAATTTACAATGATACAGGAGACATGACAATTGAAGGTTTAAAAGCGAATCATTTAGAAGCGCAATTGGATACAGGAGAGTTAGTGTTAAAAGCAGCTAATCTTAATAAAGTAGATTTAACAAGTGATACAGGTGATATTGAAATCACGCAAACACTTTTCAAAAATATGAGAATTGGAAATGATACTGGCGATACTGAAGTCAAAGGTATCAAAGGCGATGTGAATCTCCAAGTACAATCAGACACAGGTGATATTGAGGTAGATTATGCAGAACCACCTAAAAATACTAAGGTTATTCATAAAGAAGATGTAGATATGGATATTCATCAACCTGCTTTAAAAGCAAAACGTTATGGCAATGCTTCGCACACAATTGAATTAGAATCAGATACAGGTACAGTAGAAATTAATTAAAGTTATCACTATGAGCACCTAAGCAGAGAAGTTCTGTCTAGGTGCTTCTTTATATTGATAAAATTAATATTTTTAAATTTATTTTCGTATATAAGTTTAATTACTTTTTTCTCGTTTGTGTATACGTTAGAATGTCTTTTGCGAAAATGAAAGAAAGGAGAAATATATGATTAATCTGTTATCAGCCATTGGATCTATCGGGACATTTATTATGGCTTTGTTCTATTTAGTGTCTGTATCGATTCAACTCTATCAACTGCGTATTTCATTTACGCCAGCCATTGGTTTTAATCAAATTTTACTGCAGACAAGTAAAAATGATCGATTGAAGTTATTTAATATCAGCGCAGCAAACCAAGATAGCAATCGCTTTTTAAAGCTGTATAACTTAGGCGGCGGTGCCGCAAAAGAAGTGATAGTCACTATCACACACATGGGTAAAGAAGAAGTACTTCAAAGGAAATATGTCAGTATTTTACCAAGTAAAGAGTATTATCTTGTGCCTATTAATGAAGGTGTCTTTCATGAATTAGAAGAAACGATTCAACAGAATGGCTATGAAGCAGCTTTAAAAGTAGATATAAACTTCAAACACAACTTAAGCCGTAAAACACAGCATATAGAGTTATTCGGTAAAATCGATAGTTTCAATCAATTAGATGAAAATCCAATCTATGAATTGCAGTTTGTTCAAAAATCTGCGATTAACCAATAGTGAATGGGCTCCAAAATATCAAGTTTGGGGTCTTTTTTTATGTATGAGCATAAATACTTGCATTATTCCTAAAGTAGTATTATTATATGAAGTATAATAAGTATATCAGAAGAACAACGTCCTCATTATAAGATAGAAAAGAGTAGAAAAGGGAAGTTATTCAAAGATAAGGAGATGAAATAAATGAACAACAACAACTTAAAAGGTATGCACCATGTCACTGCGATTACAAGTGATGCGATTAAAATATATGATTTCTTTACAGACGTATTAGGTCTAAGATTAGTGAAAAAAACAGTAAACCAAGATGATATCCAAACGTATCATTTATTCTTTGCGGATGATGAAGGGAATGCAGGAACAGATGTCACATTCTTCGATTTCCCTGGAATTCCTAAAGGTACACATGGAACAGATGAAATTGCACGTATTACATTACGTGTACCATCAGATGCGACGATTGAATTTTGGAATGACCGTTTAAGTGAGTTTGACGTGAAACATGAAGCGCCAACAGAACTATTTGGTAAAAAAATCTTACGTTTTGAAGATTTTGATGGCCAACTTTACACATTAATTTCTGATGAATCAGATTCAGCAGACAGTGTAGAACCAGGTGTTGCTTGGAAAAATGCGCCAGTACCAGAAGAATATGCGATTGTCGGTTTAGGACCTATCGAATTAAACGTGAGCCGTTTCGATCCATTCAAACAAATTTTCGAAGAGGTATACGGCTATAAAGAAGTTGAATCCGAAGGCGACTATCACTTATTCGAAACAGGAAAAGGCGGTAACGGCGGACAAGTTATCGTACGTAAACTTGGCGGCAACCCAGGTATGCAAGGTTATGGTACAATCCATCACACTGCGTTCCGTGTGGCTGATAAAGATGAATTAGATGTCTGGATTGACCGTTTGAATAAATATCAAATCGGCAACTCTGGATTTGTAGAACGTTACTTCTTCAAATCGCTTTATTCTAAATTCTATCCAGGTATCTTAATTGAAATTGCGACAGATGGTCCAGGTTTCATGGGAGATGAACCATACGAAACAGTAGGTGAAATCTTATCATTACCACCATTCTTGGAACCAAAAAGAGAACAAATCGAAGCACAAGTACGTCATATTGAAACAACGCGCCACAACCAACCAGGCCGTACAAATCAATAATTTATCACTAAGGAGGCAGGTATCATGGCTTTAGATACAATGAAGCACATTTTTAGAAAAGGTCAAAGTTCAGATCAACCTACATTCATCTTATTACACGGAACAGGTGGAGACGAATCTGATTTATTCCCGCTCGCATTACGTTTGAACCCAAACTATAACATGTTAGGTGTGAAAGGAAATGTGGATGAAAATGGTATGACACGTTTCTTCAAACGTCATGGTGAAGGTCAATATGATTGGAAAGACTTAGAAGAACGCGGCACAGAATTATATGAGTTCTTACAAGCAGCCGCAAAAGAATATGACTTTGATTTAGAAAATGCAATCTTAGTTGGTTTCTCAAATGGTACGAACATTGCGATTAACTTACTATTACGTGAGGAAACTAAATTTGCGAAAGCATTATTATTCGCAGGGCTTTATCCAACACACATTGACCATGTGAAAGATTTAAGTGGCACAGACATCTATCTTTCAATGGGTACGCATGACCCTATCGTACCTGTATCTGAAAGTGAACGTTTAATTGATTTATTCCAACGTTCAGGTGCGAATGTTACAACACATTGGACACAATCACACGGCATTACTGAAGAGTCACTTAATGAAGCAGTGAAAGTTGTGAACGAACAATAAACTTAAATAATAGCTTAATAGACACGTGATTGAAGGACCTCCAGACCAATTCAATCAAACCCCGTAATCAAGCACTCAGGCTTTTTGACTAAAATTCAAAAAGTGCTGAGTGCTTTTTAATATGTGAAAGTATAATAAAAAGCTTCTGCAGACACAGAAGCTAAATTAATACGGATAGATCTTTTTAAATTCAGAGTATTAAAGCGAGAATATTCTTTAATATAATCAACGCGACCAAAAAAACGATAACGCTGGATACTTTGTTAAGAATTAAAATGAATTTGCCAGACTTATCGACAGTGCCGACTATACGTCCTAAAACTGCCAAGAAGATAAACCAAATCCAAGAAATGGAGATGGTGGCGATAGAAAAGGCCAATTTGTCATCCCCTTCATAGATTGAGGCACTTGTCCCAATGACACCGACTGTATCCATAATAGCGTGTGGGTTAAGTAAGGAAACAGAGAGCGCAAATAGAATTTGTTTCTTAGGACTCATCGGTTCAATTTCATCAATATTAGAAGGCTTTTCTTTCCAAAGTGACCAAGCCATATAGATTAAGAATACAAAACCGATGATATAGATCACTAATTGTAACGTCGGCATAGACATTAAAATCAAAGACACTCCGAGTATTGCGACTACAATTAAAAATGTGTCACAAAATCCTGCAGTGAGGATGACAGGTAAAGCATGCGTCAATTTTTTCTGATTCGCACCTTGATTAAACACAAAGACATTTTGTGCGCCTAAAGGCAAAATCAGACCTAACGCTAACAAAACACCATGAAGTATCGCTTGTAACATAAATGACTGCCCACTTTCTCTATACAATGTCTCTTTGATTTTGTGATTGGGCTAAGCGTGTACATAAAGAGGGATTGTATGTATGTTAGTTAATTTGTAGTATATACAAAAACTAAACGGTGAACAACGCATAACAAAAAGATGAATAAGATAGGTATATAATTCAGTGTCTCATTCGTTTGTAATCTATTTTGTTAACTCGAATTAAGAATTTATTAAACTTTGGTTTATGGTGTATGCAGATACAAAACGCTACACTGAAAATAGGAAATTAAGTAATTATTTTCTATGGATTTTCATTAGTTGACCGCTATATGAAACCAATTATCCTTATTCGTTGGATATCCGGATTTTGGCTATCGTTCAAAATTCGGATTTTTTAATTCTTTGAGAAAAGGCAGGTTACGCTTTTTATGGTTTTAATGATTCTAGGTTTATTCTTTATTATTCGCTTATACTCTTTATCCATCTCTATTCGTCATGAGCGTGAATTGATTGCGCAAGGTGCAGTGCAATATGGCGCAAAGAACTCAAAATATCTTGCGTTATTACATATTTTAATTTATGTGGTCAGCTTTGTTTATGCGACAATCGCTCAACCCGCATTTAATGTAGTATCACAAATTGGCCTCGTATTACTGATCGTCAGTTATGTGATGTTGTTTTGGGTCATTCGTACACTAGGTCCAATTTGGACGTTGAAGGTCTACATACTTAAAGAACATCATATTGTAAAATCAGGGCTCTTTAAATTCGTTAAACATCCCAATTACTTCTTAAATATTATTCCTGAATTAATCGGTGTGATTTTATTAACACAAGCTTATCCAGTAAGTGTACTGCTTATTCCGTATGCAGTTTCACTATATGTACGTATTCAACAAGAAGAAAGCGCGATGGCACATCTTAAATAAATAACATAACGGTGTAAGACTAAGAACAAATTTTAAACGTTCTTAGTCTTTTTTGTTAAGAGTTTTACAATATTTAATGGCGTTTAATTGAAGGTGGAAATAAGGAGGAAAGAGAACCTATAATAGAATTAATACGAATGTGTTGGAGGTGAGTAAGTATGTTGAAGGTGAAAGCACCGAAACATCTCTTTTTGGAAGGGGGAGATGAAGCGGTGTTGTTGTTGCATTCTTTTACTGGGACTGTACAAGATGTCAAAGAAGTAGCAGAAGCATTACATAAAGAGGATTATACCTGTTATGCGCCTTGTTATAGGGGGCATGGTCTGCCTGTTTCTGAGTTCGTACAATATGATATTAGAGATTGGTGGGAAGATGCAGAAGCGGCTTATGGTTTTCTACATGCAAAGGGATACCGTAAAATCACTGTTCTTGGCGTGTCGTTAGGTGGTATTTTTGCATTAAAAATAGCTGAACAATTTGACGTAGATCGTGTGATTGGGATGTCAGTGCCTTATCATAAATCTGCAGAAGGTGTGTTAAGCAGATTGAACCATTATGGTACACGACTACAATACTATATTGGTTGTACTGAAGAGGAACAAGCAGAAGAAATGGCATATGTGCCTGCTTATCAAGAGGGTGCCGCCCATTTTGAAGCGTTTGTGAATCAAACCATGAATGAGCTTGGCAGAATCAAAGCACCGACGCTGTTATTATACGGTGGAAAAGATGATGTTTCGTATAAGGAAAGTGTAGATAGCATCGCTAAAAAGTTGGTTCATGCATCGGATATTGAAACTGGATGTTTTGAGGATTCAGGACATTTAATGACAAGAAGCACAGAGAAACAAAAAATCATAGAAAAAATCATTAATTTTATGTAAGATTAAAATGAATTTTTGTGAAACCGTTTTACTTAACAACGAAAGTAGCGTAAAATCATACAAGATAATGTTTTTTTCAGAGTGTTCGTATATGATAAGATGGCCATAAGAGTACTTTTACTATTAAATTTTCTACGAACACTCGAACCGTGTGTTGACTGTGATAGTTAAATATAGAGTATTCGATTGTAAATCAACAAACAAAAACTAATTACCCTGAAAAATAGATATTTCCACCCAAGAAGAAGAGAAAGAGAAAGATGAATTGGAGGGATTTCGTTATGAAAAACGAAATAGTCAACAACGCGATTGAGCTATTTGCGAAAAAAGGATACTATGGTTGTACTTTAGAAGAAATAGCCAACAGTGTATCTATAAAAAAAGCGAGCTTATACTATTATTTCCCAAGCAAAGCTAATATTTATGAAGCATGTTCAAATAGAATTATCCAATATTTTAATAGAATCTTAGACTTACAAGAAAATATATCGCAACGTACTTTAGAAAACTTACGTCAATTTATCATAGATATGGTTTTTAAACCTAACATCAGTTATTTACGTATGTATATACAATTTAACCAAGCACCAAATGAGTTTAAAGAACAACTGTATCAAGGTATTGCTACACTGCATAGTAAATTGAATCGTATTTTAGAACTTTATTACGAGGTAAATGACATTTCAATGCCTATCAGAGAGTTTAAAGATTTAATGTTAGGTATTATGGAAAGCGGCTTTATTAGAACAACTTTCGTTAATTACTTTGATGAATTAAGTTATCGCAGATATACTATGGAAAAAGATGTTGAAGCAACATTAAACGCTTTGCTGGAATTAGAATAAGTGCATATTGATCGTAACTTTAAAGCAAGATGAGATTATCTAAAAGGGTAATCTTTTTTTATGCCATTTTGAGTTGAAAATGAATGCATAAGCAATGTTAAGCAGCTTTAAGAGATACGGGGTAGAAAAAATCAAAAATATATGAGAAAGCCTATGATGACAAGGTTACAACAAGATATTCTGTTTAATTGCTAGTTGAGGGATTGCTATATTTGTGTTATAGTATACTTACTTACATGAACGCTTTAACGCTTTAAAGTAAATTAGTTTTTAGCCTGAAAATAACAGAAAAGGATGAGCAGCGTGTCGAAACAATCACAGTGGAAAACCTCAACCGGTTTTATTTTAGCAAGCGCAGGTTCGGCCATCGGATTAGGGGCCATGTGGAAATTCCCATATATGGCTGGTATCTATGGCGGCGGTGCGTTTCTACTTATGTTTTTAATATTTACAATTTTTATAGGCTTGCCGTTACTCATTATGGAATTTACAATCGGTAAGCTTGGAAGAACTTATACAACCGCTATTTTCGGTAAATTATCAAATAAGAAATGGACAAATGTTATCGGCTGGAGCGGTAACCTCGCTGTCTTTGTCTTATTTGGTTTCTATAGCGTTGTTGGTGGTTGGATTATGATTTATATCGCACAAGTTGCGATGCAGATAATAGGACTAAGAGACGGGACACTTGGCAGTATTCAATTTGAACAAGTCATCTCAAGTCCGCTTTATACCATGTTAGGACAAGGTTCTTTTATCTTAGTGACGATGGTAATTGTTATGTTAGGTGTTGAGCATGGGCTTGAGAAAGCATCTAAAGTTATGATGCCTTTGCTGTTCATCTTTTTAATATTAATTGTGGTACGTTCACTCTCATTGGAAGGTGCTTCTGAAGGTGTACGTTTCTTATTAGAACCACGTATGGAAGAGTTATCTATGGAAGGTATTCTCTTTGCGCTTGGCCAATCATTCTTCGCCCTCTCATTAGGAACGACAGGGATGATTACGTACGCAAGTTATGCCCCTAAAGAAATGACGATTAAAACTTCTGCGTTATCCATTGTAATTATGAATATTATTGTGGCATTACTTGCAGGTTTAGCGATCTTCCCTGCGATCAATGCGTTTGGTTATAAACCAGAAGAAGGTCCTGGCTTACTCTTTAAAGTACTGCCGCATGTATTTGAGAAAATGAGCTTTGGTCCAGGATTTTATTTCATCTTCTTGATTTTATTCTTATTCGCAGCGTTAACATCATCCATTTCATTACTGGAATTGAATGTGTCTAACTTTACTAAGAATGACAACCGTAAACGTGGTAAAGTAGCGTTAATCGGCAGTATATTAGTCTTTATTATCAGTATCCCAGCAACTTTATCATTTAGTACATTAAGTCATATACACTTTTTAGCGGGTACGATTTTCGACAATATGGACTTTTTAGTTTCTAATATTTTAATGCCTTTAGGCGCACTTGCGACGACTTTATTTGTCGGTCAATTATTGAAAAAAGAAGACCTGAAATCAGTATTTGGTAATGATCGTTTGAAAATCTTTATGCCTTGGTATTACTTAGTTAAATATGTCTTGCCTGTGGTAATACTCTTAGTTTTCGTCATCCAATTCTTTAATTAAAATAAAATGAATCACAAAAGAAAATTCCCGTTGCATCATGTATGCAACGGGAATTTTTTACTATTTAACCTCAATATCTAACTTAATTTGAGAATGTATCCAGTAAGTTTTATGGAGTCTCCACCTTATTGAATTTACGCTTTAGCTTTATATATTGGTGATGCTCCCACTTATGACGCAACTGTTTAAAGTCATCAGGTTTAAGATAGACAAGTAACCCTATAAGTGCAGTTAAAACTAACAAGATATTAATAACAACATCTGTTCATAGCCATATTCATAGAGGTGAACGCTAGAATTATTAAGTGTGTGCAGTAAGATAGTGATTTTGATATCTCTAGTTAATGCAAAAACGATACTGTAAATGAATCCTGGAACTAAATAAGGGAAAACATGCTGGTAATCGCCTGAGACTACCACATGAAGAAAGCCGAAAATGATTGTAGAAAGTGTTACATAAATTGCCATTCTCAAAAACATGGATTTGCGGTTAGTTTCGTTAAACAGAAAAGAAGTGGCGGTTAAAATAATGATAAAAAGCATACCTCTAAATATTACTTCTTCTATGATAGGTGCATTAAAACTAGTACCAAGAAATGAAGAAGGAAAATCAACAGCTTTCTCTTTTAAAATCTTTTGATTCTCTGACTCGCCTGTGTAAACAAGTCTACTTAGAATACTTGTGGAAAAATAGGAAACAGTAATCAAGGGAAATTTGATAGATCAACCTAATTTTGTTGATTGAACGTATTTGGGGTTGAATAAAGAAGGTATATGACATATTTTCAAATAATACTGATAAACGAATAAAACGAGTATCGGAATAATAATATAAAGTACACATAGTGTTATCGGATTTTCAAAGTGATCAGTCGCAAATAATAAGCTATACATAAAAGCACTCATGAGTAGTATTGATATGATAATCCATTTAATTGCTAGAAAAATAGTTTGTATGAAGTTTTTAAAAGTATTGTGCGTGTGAAGCACGTTGCATCCTCTCCTAACTTTTAATTTTATTTTGATTATTTGTGAATAGACACAATGAAGTTACATCAATATTTTTAAGTTACACTTTAAGAGAAAATTGCATTTACAACTGCATTACGCTATAATTCATACCAGTAAGATAGGAATAATGGGAATGAATGATGGGAAACAGGAGTCGGGCCTGTCATCATGCATTACACGGGGAGGACATCTATGATTGGATTTGATTTAATCGGCAATACACCTTTGGTTAAATTAGAGTCGTTCAGTGATGATAAAGTATCAATTTATGCAAAACTAGAACAATTCAACCCTGGCGGCAGTGTAAAAGACCGCTTAGGCAAATATTTAATTGAACAAGCAATGGAACGTGGACGAATTAAGCGCGGTGACACAATAGTGGAAGCCTCAGCAGGCAATACGGGTATTGGCTTAACAATTGCGGCGAACCACTATGGTTTACAATGTGTGATTTATGCGCCGATCGGTTTTGCGGCAGAAAAGATTTCAATTATGGAAGCATTAGGCGCAAAAGTGATTCGTACACCGCAAAATGGCGGTATGTTAGGTGCGCAACAAGCGGCACGTGATTATGCGGCTGAACATGGTGCGTATTATACGAATCAGTTTGAGTCAGAAGATAATCCAGGTGCGTATCGAGATACGATGGCACAAGAAATCTTAAAAGAATTGCCGGAAGTAGATTACTTTGTGGCAGGTGTCGGTTCAGGCGGAACATTTACAGGAACTGCCGAAGTATTAGCACAACACGGTGTTAAAAATGTCATTGTTGAACCTGTCGGGTCAGTGTTAAACGGTGGTAAAAAACGCCTGCATGACACAGAAGGTATCGGTTCTGAAAAATGGCCGGGCTTCTTAGATAAAGGTTTAGTAACGGACATTTTAACTATTACAGATGAAGATGCCTTTCATAATGTAAAACAACTTGCGCTACAAGAAGGACTGTTAGTAGGCAGTTCCTCAGGTGCTGCATTACAAGGTGCATTAGAAATTAAAGCACGTATAGACAAAGGAACGATTGTCACAGTCTTCCCAGACGGCAGTGATCGTTATATGTCTAAATCGATTTTTAATTATTCGGGAAAAAAATAAGGCGTAAAGGAGTTAAAGATTTATGAATAAGAAAACACAAATGGTACATGGCGGCCATACAACAGATGATTATACAGGTGCGGTAACGACACCGATTTATCAAACAAGCACTTATTTACAAGATGATATCGGGGATTTGCGTGAGGGTTATGAATATTCACGTAGCGGTAATCCAACACGTGCTGCCCTAGAAAGTGCGATTGCAGATATAGAATATGGACATTTTGGTTTCGCATTCGGCTCAGGTGTAGCCGCGATGTCTGCAGTTATCATGTTATTAGATAAAGGTGATCACATCGTTGTGAATTCTGATGTCTACGGCGGTACATTCCGAGTGTTGACAAAAGTGTTCAATCGCTTCGGTATTGATGCGGACTTTGTAGATACAACAGAAGTTGAAAAAATTGAAGCAGCGATTAAACCAGAAACAAAAATGTTAATGGTTGAAACACCATCTAACCCATTATTACGTGTGACGGATATTAAAGCTTCAGCAGAAATTGCGAAAAAGCATGATTTGATTTCTGTAGTGGATAATACATTCATGTCTCCTTATTTCCAAAATCCATTAAAACTAGGTGCAGACATTGTCTTACATTCTGCTTCTAAATATATCGGTGGCCACAGTGATGTTATCGGTGGTTTACTCGCAACAAGCGATGAAGTTTTAGCTGAACGTCTTGGCTTCATTCAAAACTCAACAGGCGGTGTGCTTGGACCACAAGACAGTTATTTATTAATTCGTGGTATTAAAACATTAGGTTTACGTATGGAACAAGTCAGCCGTAGTGCAGTGGCAGTTGCGAAAATGCTTGCGGAACACCCTAATGTTCAAAAAGTATATCATCCAAGCTTAGAAAGTCATCCAAATCACGATGTACATGAAAACCAAGCATCAGGTCATACAGGTGTTGTGTCATTTGTAGTTTCTGATATTGATGCCGCAAAGGCAGTGATTCGTGAAACAGAATACTTCACATTAGCTGAAAGCTTAGGTGCAGTGGAAAGTTTAATTTCAGTACCTGCTCTAATGACACACGCTTCTATTCCAAAAGAAGTGCGTGAAAAAGAAGGTATTGAAGACGGTTTAATCCGTTTATCTGTTGGTATTGAAGATACAGAAGACTTAGTCGCTGATTTAAAACAAGCTTTAGACCAATTACAAAAATAATTTCATATAAAGATGTATAGATAAAGGTGCCTTCCAAGTCGGAGAGGCACCTTTATTATTTAAGCAATTTGTTATTCATTGATTTCGCGAATTTCGAAAATCTCTTTAGCAACCGTATCGGCTTCAGTAAGTGGTAAAGCGTGATAAGTTGTATGATTTTCGACCGCAATATTTTGATTGATATGTGTGTGATAGTATTGATCTAATGCGTTTTTATTGATGAAAAATTGAATTTCAGGGCAACAACTGTCTGCACACTGTGTTTCTGAACATAAGTTTTTAAATAATACATAGATAGCTGGATTCTCAGTGTTAAGTTGACCGTTTTTAAGTGAGATTTGAATCGGTTCTTTCGTTTCTGCGCATTGTGCTTCTATATGAATCGGTTCATTCAAGGCATAATGAATGCCTAATGCATCAATCGCACACATCGCATAGACAGTGGTATGATTTGAAAACTGAACTTTAAATGAAGTTGGATGTGTCGCAAAAGGATAGAGACAAGTGATAAGGTGGTCTTGTACAACAATCACATGTTTATCAAGTAATGTTTGATAAGCGTCTGTAAATGCAGGGGGAGTAGTCGGTTGTTTAACAATCTCTCGAATTAAAGATTGTCTTTGTTGATGTTCATGCGGTGTAAGTAACGCGTCAAAATTAAAGTAATGCATCTAAAACGACTCCTTTCTCTTTAATCGTAATAATTTCGAATTAATTCTACGCCTATTAAACATATTAAACAAATAAAACAAAATATATAGAAAGGGAAGATAAAGTATGGTGGATTTTACAAGACTAGAACAATATTTAGAAATAGATACTGATCAATACCATGATACAAGTTTAGAAACATTAAATGCCTATATCAGACAATATGCGCTGCATGTACCCTTTGAGAATATCAATGTACAAAATGGCTGGCCGCTTGCGTTAACAGATGAAGCGATGATGCATAAAGTTGTTTATGAACAACGTGGAGGCTTTTGTTATGAAATGAATTATTTCTTTAAACATTATCTGGAATATAAAGGTTTTGAAGTGAAGGCATTATCTGCAACTGTGTTAAGTCCAAAAGGGTGGGCGCGTGAAGGTTCGCATATGTCACTTCAAGTCGTAATTGAAGGTGTACCGTATGTTGTAGATGTCGGTTTTGGAGATATGCCGAAGTTTGCGTTGCCGATGGATGAAACGAGTATGCAGGACGTGACAGGCAGTTATCGTGTGCATCACGTCGATGAGACACATTATGATATTGAAAAATGGTCTAATGATAATCATCAATGGCAGACTAGTTATCGTGTATTAAATGAGCCAAAACAATTAGATGATTTTAAAGATGGCATTGAATTTAACCAATCCAGTCCAGATTCTATCTTTGTGCAAGGTTTATTGATCACAATAGCAACCGAAGTCGGACGTAATACGTTGACTGAAAATCATTTAACATTATTGGTCAATGGTGAGAAGACTGTTCAAGATACAACGCCTGATAATTATCAAGCATTCTTAGAGAAGTACTTTGGAATTCCTGAAATGACGATTCAGACATTTGAATAGTCATACAGTTATGAGATGAAAACAGTAAAATCATAAGTGAGAAAAAGAAACAGCACAACCTCTGAAAAATCAGAAGTTGTGCTGTGTTTTTTATGCCGCATGATCTCGTTTGCGTGAGATATATGCCACACCTAAACCTGTCAGTACTAAACCGATTGGCCATACTGGAAGATCATTGCTTCCTGTATCCGGTAAAGTCTGTTCAGTGTTTGAGTCATTTTTCGTAGTTGAAGCTGTTTTAGCTTGTTGTTGTGCATGGTTGGCATGCAATGGGTAAACATTTGAAGCTTTTGTTGTTAGATGAGACTGAATTGTCTCTAGGTTTGTCACAGCTGAGTTAACCTGTGCTGTAGTTGTTTGATGTGCTGTCATTGATGAGCTGTTTTGTGACGCATTAACTTGTGATGTACCTGCTTGTGCTGTTGTTGTAGCTGCAGGGAACGGAATTACATTTGAAGTTGAAGCTGTTGATTGCGTTGTTTGTGTGCTTGCGACAGGTTGTAATGCTGGTTGTGTCGGTACTGCAGGTGTTGTTGTATTTGGTGCTGGTTGTGTTTCTGTATCTGCTTGTTCCTCTGTTTGTGCCACAGGTGGTTGACCGTTGATAATACGGCTGATTTTGTCAGTGTCGTATTGTGATAAGTCTGCTTCTCTTAAGTAATCTGAGAAGACTTTATCTAAAGAGCCGCCTTCTTCACGTAAACCACCTAACATGTCGTAACCGTCGCCGCCTGAAGCGGTAAAGTCATTTGTAGTCATGTAGTAAGTACGGTTAGGATCTAACGCTTCAAATTGTTGTGTCTGTTTGTTTAATACTTCGATTTTTAACACGCGTTCGCCGGGCGCTTTATTAATATCGTAATAAACACGAATTGATTTAGAAATATGCAAGAACGCGCCGTTAGCGCCTAATTGTCCATTTTCAACAGGTGCGCTTAAACTATGTTCAAACATTTTTGCGACATCTGTCCCTTTGACTTGGATTTGTGAAATCGTGTTGCCGAAAGGTAAGACAGTAATGATATCGCCTAGTGTAACATCTTGGTTTTTGTCGATAGAAGCACGGATTCCGCCTCCATTTGTGACTGCGAAATCAGCAGGATGGGAAAAGCCGTTTTGGCTGTATGCTTCCATACTGTCCGCAATTGCGTTACCTAAGTTTGTTTCGTGTCTGCGCACGTCATCACGTTCACCTTGGAATTGAATGGTATTATTAGGAATAATGACTTCTGAAACTTGAGCATCGAATTTCGCTTTAGCTTCATCAAGTTGTTGTTGTAAAACAGGGTCTGGTGTAACATCTGCTGTATCTTTAACGTTGATTAATGAAGCATTCAAGTTAGAGATAGTCCCATTTTGATAATCGAATTCAACTTTACCGATATTAGCGAGTGCTGTTCCTGTTTGTGCTAGTAAAGTATTACGATTAATTTTGCCATTTTCAATAACTGAGTGAGAATGGCCGTCTAATACGATGATTTCGTTGTCATAGAAACGACGGTCACGTGCGAGTGTATCCGCAAGTGTATCTCCGCGCCACTCTGCTTTAGTTGAAGGATCAATGCCTAGGTGGGATAAAATAACAAAGATATCTGTTTGAGCTTTAATTTGATTCATGATGTTTTGGACAGCAGGAATCGGTTCTGTAAATGTGACACCTTTAATGTTATCAGGGTGTGTTTTGACAGCTGTTTCTGGTGTCGTCACACCGATAATGCCGTAGTTAATCCCATTTTTGTTCACGATTGTGTAAGGGTCAAACATAAGCTTCCCATCTTTATATGTATTTGCGGAAAGAATAGGGAAGTTTAATTGTTCTTTGTACTTTTGTGCTTGTTCAACACCGAAGTCAAATTCATGGTTACCGACTGCCATTGCGTCGTAACCTACTTCGTTCATAGCATTTGCCATGTCTGCACCTTTCGTATTGTTTGAAATTGGTAAGCCTTGGAAAGCATCACCAGAATCTAACATTAAATCAGGATTTTCTTGTTGTTTGACTGTTTTTAATTTAGCCATCCCGATGACACGTCCGTCTTCTTCTAAGATACGTCCATGCATATCGTTCGTGTGAAGAATTTTCGTGTGTTGTGTCGTTGTAGGTGCCGGTTCAGCTGCTTTAGGTTCAGATACAGCTGGTGTTGTATCTGGAGTAGCTTCAGTTGAAGGTGCTGTCTTTTGCGCTGGTTCATTTGATTGAACAGTTGCTTCTGTTTTAGGTTCAACCGTCTGTGTTTGTGTTGTTGGTGGTGTTGTTTTATCTGTAGGTGCCTGTTCTGTTGTCACTGCCGGTTCATTTAAATCAGTCTTTGACGCAACATCTTCTGCAGGTTGTTCTGGTGAAGCTGATGGTTGAACAGGTTCAGGTGTTGCTTGTGTTGATTGCGTTGTTGTGTCAGATGCAGGTGTCGGTGCCGGCTGTTCGACTTTTACATCTGTTGTATTAGTTTCAGGTTGCGTTGTTTCTGCCGCGAAACTTGTGAAACTGAATACCATGAACAACATCGCAACTAAGAAGCAGGTTCTGATAAGTAGCTTGTGCATGAGGAGCCTCCTTTTCTATATCTCGTATGAAGTTATATATGCATGTCATGCATACAACACTATCTTATCAATGAAAGTTGTAGAGGGGTATTGTCTTTTTGTTAATTTTGTAAATTATTTAATCAAATTGTGTGATTAATATGATGAAGCTTTGTATTGGATAATAAAAGATAGAAAGTCTTCTTGAAAAGTAGGTTTTTGAATACGTTATGAGGCTGTAATCTTTCAAAAATGTATTAAATAGAAGAGATACGAATAGTATGAGATTCAGGATTATTAGGTCTACACAAAGCTATTACATCAATAAGTTAAGCGCTTACATTACTATTTAAAAAAGTTAAAAGAATCTTTTGTAATACAAATGTCATCTAATAATAATATAGCCTTGCTCAATGATGTGTATAATAATTAAGTGTATAGGTGGAAAAGAGAGAAAACGGTTATTGAACTTCTGTTGGGGCAGAACAGAAGATTCAAGACTGAAAGAGAGAATATACTATTGTCAGGAGGCATTTCCATTGCAAAAGAAAATTATTGCTGCTGTTGTAGGAACAAGTGCGGTTTCCGCTATCGCAACAGCTGGAGCTGCAGATGCAGCTACGACTTATAGAGTCCAAGCTGGTGACTCTTTATGGTCAATTGCTCAACGTCATAATACGTCAATTGCGAACATTAAATCATTAAACAACTTAAGTTCAAACTTAATCTTCCCGAACCAGGTCTTAAAAGTAGCTGGTTCTGCTAATACAAGCAGTCAACGTACTTCAGGTGGATCATCTGTGTCAGGTGGTTCAACTTATACAGTACAACCGGGTGATTCATTATCATTAATCGCGTCTAAATATGGTACAACTTACCAAAATATTATGCGATTAAATGGTTTAAACGGTTTCTTAATTCATCCAGGACAAGTATTAAAGGTGTCAGGTACAGCGTCTAACAGTACGACAACTTCTAATACGACACGTGTTTCAGGTGGTTCAGTATATACAGTGCAACCAGGTGATTCATTATCATTGATCGCATCTAAATACGGCACAACTTACCAAAACATTATGAGTTTAAATGGTTTGAATAACTTCTTTATTTATCCAGGTCAAAAATTAAAAGTGACAGGTACAACTGCAGCGAATACAAATTCGCCATCACCAGGTGTATCAACATCAACAGGTGGATACTATTCACCAGTTTTCAATCACTCTAATTTATACGACTGGGGTCAATGTACATGGCATACGTTTAACCGTCGTGCTCAAATCGGCAAACCAATCAGTACTTACTGGTGGCATGCATACAATTGGGACAACGCAGCACGTGCAGATGGTTACACAGTAGACCGCAACCCGACAGTAGGATCAATCTTACAATCAGATGCAGGTTACTTCGGCCATGTTGCTTTCGTAGAACGTATTAATGGTGACGGCAGTGTATTGGTGTCTGAAATGAACTTTACAGGCAACCCAGGTTACACAACTTACCGTACAATTCCAGCAAGCCAAGTCGGCTATTATAATTTCATTCATTAATTTGGATGTTAAACCCAGAGGTGGATAGGCCTCTGGGTTTTTAATATGAAAAACGAGAGGAACTGGTTATACCAATGCCTCTCGTTATTTTATAGTTTTGTGCTTTTGTATTCAATTTCATCTGTTTCAGAGTTGTAATCTACTAATAAGTCTAGTCCTTTGAAGAACCATTCATCAGAATCGTTGATATAGAATGTGATGCGGTCGACTGTAACTGATACAGATGCGTTTTTGTCATGCGGTTCAATCTTGAATGCAGTTGTAAAATGTTCATGTAAACCAGTGTGTACATAAGCTTGTACGTAGAAGTTGACCTTATCTCCTGGCTCTAAGTCTAATTCGTTTCTAAACCATTTCAATGCTTCGTCAGTGATTTGAAGTTTCATGTTGTTACCTCCTAGGTGTTGCTGCATACTAAACTGTGTCGATAGGCAGAAGTACTATTGAAATATATCTCTATTTACCACCGATTATAGCAGTCTTTTGAAGAAAAGTCTTGCACAATCTGTATTTAAAGCTATTAAAAAATGAATTGATAATCAGTTGTAATAGATTGGACAAATTAGTTGAATGAAAGTGAAACTTTGTGTGTTAAGTTGGATGAATAGGTTGTCATAACTACCAAAGACAGCGATTTAATTCAGTGGAACTTCAAATAGAATAAGTGGAATAAGTTGTATCATCGAAAAAATGAAGGCTCTATTTTATATCCAAGTGACATAAAATAGAGCCTTCATTTTAAATTTATTTTGATTTTAATGATTTGAAGCGGTTATAAGAAGTGACAACGACTGTTGCTAAGTTAGCGAATGAGAATACTTTTGTAAGGAAGCGTCCTGATTTTAATGCTGTATAGAAATCAAGAATGCCTCCTGTGACGTTAATCGCTAAACCGATGCTTGATAATTTACGATTTTTAGAATCATAGGCATAAGCATTATAAGCTTCAATACCATAACCGACAATATTTAACGTATTAGATAAACGACGTAATTTTGATTTAGGTTGTTTTGCCATGAAAAATAAACCTCCTATCCTGATTAGATACCTACACATTATAACATTGTGCAAAATGTATGACGATAGATTGACTCACCTTAGTTTTGTGTAGTCTGAACGACTTTAGCTTTTGTTTGACGTTTGATTAGCCAAGCAGTTATCCAGGCGGTAATCGGTATACTCATCGCAACCGCGATGCCTCCAAATAGGATAGAAACAAATTCTTGTGCGAATATTTTAGAGTTAATGATATGGCCGAAAGAGTAATTCAATTTAAAGAACCAAAAGAATAACGTTAATTGGCCACCAAAGTATGCTAAGTAAATGGTATTTGCGGAAGTAGCTAAAATTTCTCTGCCTATACGCATGCCTGACTTAAACAATTCTCGTCGATTTAATTCAGGGTTCGTTTCGCTTAATTCATACATTGGTGAACTGATTGTTATGGCAAGGTCTACCACTGCCGCAATGACCGCAAGCAAGGTGGTGAAGACCATAAACTGAACCAAGTTAATACCGATATTCATAGAGTAAACGTAGGTTTCGTCTTGTTGTTCGGCCGCAAACCCTTGTAAATGACCGAATGCCACGGCTAGATATATTGCGCTTAATAAAACAAGTGTCGTAATACAAGTACTATAAAAGGCAGCTTGTGTTTTAACATTATTGCCATTTAAACCAAATAAGTTCAAACTTGCGACTACTATGCAGAAGATTAAAGCGATAATCGGAATGGGTAACTGCAATACAATCGCAATCAAAGCAAGCAATACACAGACAAAGTTCAGAAATAACATGGCGTAAGAAATAGCGCCTTTCTTACCACCGAAGATGATCATTAAAATCAAAAGAATTAAAGCTAAAATAACTACCGCATTCATGTTTGCTCACCCCTTACTTTCACCCAGAGTTCCATTAATAAAATCGTGACAGGTATCGTTAACACAATACCAATTCCGCCAATGAGCGCACGTGCAATTTCTAATGACCAGTTCATAGAAATAGTGTAGGTAATCGTATTGGCGTTTCTTAAATAGATCAACATCATCGGCAAGCTGCCTGCTAAATAAGAGAAGAGTAAGATGTTAGTCATCGTACCCATAATATCTTGGCCGATATGTCGGCCGGCTAGTGCCCATCTTTTTAAATCAATCGCAGGTGTACGTTCTTTGATTTCATACATACCGCTTGCGATAGTAATTGCTACATCCATCACAGCACCTAATGTACCGACAATTACTGAAGCCATAAAGACTTCTTTAGGCGGTAATGTCAGTAAATCCATTGTTTCATATTTAATACCAGAACCGCCTGTAGCTTGAATCACCAACTCTGCAATACCGACACAAATAAAGGTGCCGAATAGAGTACTGATAACGGTAATGAGTGTCCGCCAATGCCAACCTGTGACTAACAGTAATGTAATGACAGTTGCTAGTATCACTGCCAAACTCATTAACCAAAAGAGGCTGACTGAGGGTACCGCATTGTGAATCGCAATGGCGCCTAAGATAGCGCCACTATTAATAATCAGCGATAAAATTGATTGTATGCCGACTTTGCGGCCAACCCATAATACTATCAGTAAGAAGATACCAGTGATGGCTACCACTAATGTATCGCGTTTCTTTTCTATAATCGTCGCATCATTCGGATGCTTATTAATATGTAACAGCACTTTATTATGCACATGAAACTTTTCAGAGTCCACTTGTGATTGATAATAAGTGTGCTTAATGGTTCCGGTTTGACCTTCGAACTTTCCATTTAATACTTTGAAGTTAAGCTGTTCCGTATATTTTGTATCTTGATTATGATGTTCATCCGTTACATCAACCGACTTTTGGTGATGAATTTTTGTAATTTCACCAATAGGCATGTGGTAAAAACGGGCATTAAATAATGTGAATAGCAGACTTGCGATAAAAATAACCGCAAAGCTGATCAACACCCAAGAAAACGGCTGATGCAGTCTTTGTTTGAATGACATAATCGTCACCCTTTCTAAGATTCTCAATCAAATATTAACAACGTGATTATAAGCTTAATGGAAGCAGAATGCCAATGATTTCAAATATATTATTTTTACAAAAACTTTCCATCTTTATAAATAACACGTTCTTTTTGTCCGTCAATGAACTTATTATAATGTGCTTGTTGGAAGTCCGTGAGCAACATTCGAGATGTACTATATTTCACGATTTCATCGCCGACCTTCACAAACATTTTTCTATACAGCAAACCATCTTTCAAATAAATTTCATCAATGCTTGTCTTGTCTACGAGTGCTATTTCAAGGAAATCAAAAGTGAAGAAATCAACCGTCACCACTGCGAAAAAATCTTCTTCTCCTAAATAATAAATTTCTAAATTGTTACGTTTGTTTTGACCGACGAGTAAGCGTCCCTCTTTAAATTCATGTTCTGGATGATGAAGTTTCAAACATTCTAATAAATCTTTTTCTTTAAGTTTGTAACGCATTGAAAAGTTCCTTTCTATCTTTTATTTGTATTATAACTTTAAATCTATAATAAAGTAGTCATTTTTGGAAGCGTTTGTTTAATAGAAATTCAAATGATTTAAGAGTCAAAATTAACAAACAAAGAAACCTCTACGGTGCGCCGAATTATATCGACATGTCGTAGAGGTTTTAATAAGAACAGAATATTATTGTTCATTTTAATGATAAACCGAAGTATGAGAAAGCAGGGTAGTAATTTCTTTGAGTAAAGCAGTCAGTTCTGGTTTATGATTATCTTTTCTGACGATTACGCATAACGTTCGTTTGAGTTCTGTGTGCGCTAGGCTTAAACGTACAAACTGTTCGCTTTCTGGTAAAGCAATATATTGTGGTGTAATGACATAACCGCGATTATGTCTCAATAAATAGTTTGCTAAACGTTCAGTTGAAATACGATATGTAGTACATTTCGCTGTGTTTTCAAGAAGATGTATCAGTTGCTGAGGTAAATCTGTCATTAAAAATATCGGTTGTGTATTCAGTTGTTTTAAAGGCGGATTGACTGTCGCAGTTAATGGATCTTGTTTTGGCACATATAATTGATAGTTATCTTCGAATAACGGTATGATTTCAATTTCATTATATTTCTTTAATAAAGAAGTTAAATCAACAAATGCTACATCTAAATCACGATTCAGAGTTGATTTTAATAATGTTTCATTTGATTGCCTCATAGGGAGGAGTGTTGTTGTATGTTCTTTTTCAAATTTTTGTATGAGTAATGTTAAGAGTTGTGAGACATAGCTTTCGACATAACCGATTTTAATACGTTTAGCTTCAGCTTCTTGTTCGTGTCGAAACATATTTAAAGTTTGTTCAGTTTGTTCGACAATTTTCGTTGCTTGGGTCATAAAGCGTTGACCAGCTTCGGTTAAATAAATATTTCGGCCTTCTCTTCTGAATAGTTTTGTATTTAACTCTTCTTCTAATTGTGAAATTTGGCGACTGATGGCTGATTGCGCAATGTTCAGTTCTAAAGCAGCTTCAGATAAATGTTCTCTTTTAGCAACTTCAATGAAGTATTTAAGTTGTTTAAATTCCATGATTTTCTGCACCACACTTATTGTTCTAATTATTAGAATGATATCATCTAATTTTTGAATTGAACAGAAGAATACCCTCCTATATTATAATAGTTATCGATAATAATCTGAAAATTCATACAACGCATATTTAAAGGAGGAGCAAGCATGGTAAATGAGCAGAATCAAGGTTTGTACGATGCAAGAAACGAACATGATGCTTGCGGCATAGGATTTTATGCAAACATGGACAATTTACGATCGCATGATATTGTCATTAAGTCACTAGAAATGCTGCGCCGTTTGGATCACCGTGGGGGAATCGGTGCTGACGGGATGACTGGTGATGGAGCAGGAATTATGACTGAAATTCCATTTAAATTTTTCAAAGAACAGACAGACTTAGACTTGCCTGAAGAAGGTAACTACGCTGTCGGTTTCTTTTTCGCTAATGAACGCATTGCAGGTTCAAGACACGAAACAATCTTTAAAGCCTATTTTGAAACTGAAGGTCTTCGCGTGATCGGGTATCGCGATGTGCCTGTGGATGTTTCAGCTGTTGCACCGCATGTTGCTGAAACAATGCCGGTCATTCAACAGGTCTTTATCGATTTAAATCATAGTGCAGATGCGGCGAAACGCTTATATCTCGCACGTAAACAAATTGAATTTTACGGTGATGAACAAGAGTTGGAACTATACTTCACAAGTTTATCTCCGAAAACAATTGTATATAAAGGTTGGTTACGTTCTGACCAAATTAAAGGATTATATGAAGATTTAAATCATCCTGATTATGAATCTAAATTAGGTTTAGTACACTCTCGTTTCAGTACGAATACATTTCCTAGTTGGAAACGTGCCCATCCTAACCGTTTGTTGATGCATAATGGTGAAATCAATACGATTCGAGGCAATGTCAACTGGATGCGTGCACGTCAGAAACGTTTAGTTGAAACCATTTTTGATGAAAATGATCGACCAAAAGTACATGCTGTATTAGATGTAGACGGCAGTGACTCTGCAATTGTCGACAATGCGCTTGAGTTTTTATCGCTTGCGATGGAACCTGAGAAAGCTGCGATGTTATTAGTGCCTGAACCATGGCAATACAGCAAAGCTAACCAAAGTGCTGTCCGTGCTTTTTATGAGTACTACAGTTATATGATGGAACCATGGGATGGCCCAACGATGATTGCTTTCTGTAATGGTGACAAAATCGGTGCTTTGACTGACCGTAACGGTTTACGTCCAGGTCGTTATACAGTTACGAAAGACAACTATATTATCTTCTCTTCTGAAGTCGGTGTAATCGATGTAGAGGAAGAAGATGTTGCATTTAAAGGTCGCTTGAATCCAGGTCGTTTATTACTAGTTGATTTTGATAAACACGAAGTGGTACATAACCATATGTTGAAAGCAGAAATCGCAAGCGAGTTGCCTTATGAACCATGGTTGAAAAAACATAAAGTCGATTTAGATTTGGAAGTGCCGTTTGAATCAAAAGGTTGGGATTTTGAAACGGTTGAACGTTTACAAAAACAATTCGGTTATACACGTGAAGAAATTCATAAATATATGGCTGAATTAGTACGTGGTAAGAAAGATCCAATCGGTGCGATGGGTTATGATGCCCCGCTTGCGGTATTGAATGAACGTCCTGAATCATTATTCAATTACTTCAAACAATTATTCGCACAAGTTACGAATCCGCCAATTGATGCGTATCGTGAAAAAATCGTAACAAGTGAATTGTCATACTTGGGTAAAGAAGGTAACTTGCTTGTACCTGATACAGATGCGTTGAATCGTCTTCAATTGAAACATCCTGTTTTAACAGAAGCGCAATTAAAAGTAGCAGAGAACGGACCATTCCGTGCGAAACATTTATCTACAGTATATAGCGGCAGCTTAGAAGATGCGCTAGAAGTGTTGAGAGAGAAAGCGGTTGAAGCGGTTAAAGCGGGTTATGACATTTTAGTATTAGATGACAGCAGTTTACGTGATGAACCTGGCTACGCGATTCCGATTTTACTTGCAGTCAGCTACTTGCATCAGGCGTTGATTACTGAAGATTTACGCCAAGAAACAAGTTTAGTTGCGAAAGGTGGAGAAATACGCGAAGTCCACCATGTCGCTTGTTTATTAGGTTATGGTGCTAACGCAGTTGTACCTTATTTAGCACAAGAAACAATTGCGGCATTGGTAGAACAAGGTGAATTATCCGGACCTGTTGAAGCACAAGTGAAAACTTATACAGACGTGTTAGCTGAAGGGGTTATAAAAGTCATGTCTAAAATGGGTATTTCAACGGTTCAAAGTTATCAAGGTGCACAAATCTTTGAAGCAGTCGGTTTATCACATGACGTCATCGATAAATACTTCACAGGTACTCAATCTAAGTTATCTGGTTTAACGATTGATTTGATTGATGAAGAAAATAAAAAACGTCAAGGTCGTAAAGAAGAACATCTTGAATCAGGCAGTACGTTCCAATGGCGTCAACAAGGTCAATATCACGCTTTCAACCCAACTACTATTAGGTTGCTGCAACATGCATGTCGTGAAAATGACTATGACATGTTCAAAGAGTATTCAAAAACAGTGAATCACCAACGCACTGATCGTATTCGTCATTTAATGAAATTCAAATCACGTACACCGATCAGTATTGATGCGGTTGAACCGATTGAAGATATTGTGCACCGATTCAATACAGGTGCTATGAGTTATGGTTCAATTTCTGCCGAAGCACATAAAACTTTAGCAGAAGCGATGAACTTAATTGGCGGTAAGAGTAACAGCGGTGAAGGTGGAGAGGACCCTGAACGTTATGTGAAAGGTCCAGAAGGTGAAGATTATACAAGTACAATTAAACAAGTTGCATCAGGTCGTTTCGGTGTAACAAGTGATTATTTACAACATGCGACTGAAATTCAAATTAAAGTCGCACAAGGTGCTAAACCAGGGGAAGGCGGACAGTTGCCAGGTACGAAAGTTTATCCTTGGATTGCTGAAGTACGTGGTTCAACGCCAGGTATCGGCTTGATTTCACCACCACCTCATCATGATATTTACTCAATTGAAGACTTAGCGCAATTGATTCATGACTTGAAGAATGCGAACCCTCAAGCGAATATCGCTGTGAAATTAGTATCTAAGAGTGGTGTCGGTACAATTGCGGCAGGTGTTGCCAAAGCCTTTGCTGACAAAATCGTCATCAGCGGTTATGACGGCGGTACAGGTGCTTCACCTAAAACAAGTATTCAACATGCTGGATTGCCTTGGGAAATCGGTCTAGCAGAAACGCATCAAACATTAATGATGAATGATTTACGTTCACGTATCCGTTTAGAAACAGACGGTAAGTTATTAACTGGACATGACGTAGCTTATGCTTGTGCATTGGGTGCTGAAGAGTTTGGTTTTGCGACAGCACCGTTAGTTGTTTTAGGTTGTGTCATGATGCGTGTGTGCCATAAAGATACATGTCCTGTCGGCGTGGCTACACAAAACGAAGATTTACGTCAACTCTTTAACGGTCGTGCACATCACGTTGTTAACTTTATGCACTTTATTGCACAAGAATTACGTGAAGTACTCGCTGAACTTGGTTTACGTTCTGTTGAAGAATTGATTGGCCGAACTGATTTATTAGAAGCAAATCATTCGGTAGCTAATGAAAAAGCACGTTCACTTGATGTGGCACCGTTGCTTTATCAAAATGAAGGACCGACATTCAAACAAATTGAGCAACAGCATCACTTAGAAAAAGGTTTCGATCAAACAGAATTGATTCCGGATGCTGAAGCAGCAATTCAAGACGGTACTTTATTTAGAGGGACATATAAGTTGTGCAATGAGCAACGTGATGTAGGCGTGACTGCCGGCAGCTTGATTACTCGTGCACATGGAGCGGAAGGTTTACCCGAAGATACAATCTATGTTGAAACTACAGGCCATGCAGGCCAAAGTGTCGGTGCATTTACACCTTCAGGATTAACAATTCATCATACAGGTGATGCCAATGACTATGTTGGTAAAGGTTTATCCGGAGGTAAGATTATCATTAATGCGCCAAATGAAGAACGTGAAGAAAATATTATTGTCGGTAATGTATGCTTCTACGGCGCTACAAGCGGTAAAGCCTTTATTAACGGTTATGCCGGTGAGCGTTTCTGTATCAGAAACAGTGGTGTTCATGCAGTTGTAGAAGGTATCGGAAATCATGGTTTAGAGTATATGACTGGCGGTCGTGTCATCGTATTAGGTAATGTCGGTGACAACTTCGGTCAAGGTATGAGTGGCGGTGTCGCTTACATCTTCCCTGATGATGTGGAACACTTCAAATCGTACAATGCATTACCAACACTTGATTTCGATACCATTACTGAACCAGAAGAATTTTCAATTATTAAAGACATGTTAGAAGAACATGTTCAATACACAGACAGCAAAAAAGCCAAAGCAGTATTAGCTGATTTTGATCATGTGGCTCAAAAAGTTGTCAAAGTTATTCCAAAAGACTACAAATTAATGATGCATAAAATTGAAGATCAAGAACGTAAAGCAGACAATTCTAAAGCAGCAATTTTGAATGCCTTCTACGATACACGTAAAGCAACAGACTTAGAAGGACCATTCTCAGTTGTTTATTAACGAAATAAGAAGGAGTGTTTAGATATGGGTGAATTCAAAGGTTTTATGAAATATGACAAACAAGCACTGCCGGAACTTTCGTTAGCAGAGCGTTTAACGAACCATCTTCAATTCCAGCAGCGTTTCACTAAAGAAGATGCACAGCGTCAAGGTGCGCGTTGTATGGATTGTGGTACACCGTTTTGTCAAACAGGTCAAAGTTTAGGACGACAAACAATCGGTTGTCCAATCGGTAACTATATTCCAGAATGGAACGATTTAGTTTATCACGGTGATTTCAGAGAGGCTTATGAACGTCTCTCTGAAACTAATAACTTCCCTGACTTTACAGGACGTGTCTGTCCAGCACCTTGTGAACAAGCGTGTGTGATGAAAATTAATCGAGAGTCGATCGCAATCAAGGGGATTGAGAGAACGATTATTGATGAAGCATTTGAAAATGGATGGGTACAACCGCGCGTACCAGAGAAACGCTTAGGACAATCCGTTGCGATTGTCGGAAGTGGACCTGCTGGTTTAACAGCTGCGGATGAATTAAATGCGAAGGGGTATGATGTGACAGTTTATGAACGTGCACATGAACCAGGCGGCTTATTAATGTACGGTATTCCAAATATGAAATTGGATAAAGCAGTTGTTCGTCGCAGAGTTCATTTGATGGAAGAAGCGGGTGTGAAATTTGTCACTGATACTGAAGTTGGTGTCGATATTTCCCGGGAAACATTAGATGAACAATTTGATGCGATTATCGTTTGTACTGGATCACATCAAGCGAGAGATTTACCGCTTGAAGGCCGTATGGGACAAGGTATCCATTTTGCCTTAGATTATTTAACAGAACAAACACAAATCTTAAATGGTGAATTGAAACCAGAAGATGCGACAATCAGTGCTGAAGGTAAAAATGTGATTGTAATCGGTGCCGGTGATACAGGTGCCGACTGTGTCGCAACAGCTTTACGTGAAAACTGTAAATCTATTGTACAGTTCAACCAGTTCACAAGATTACCAGAGCGTTATGAAATAGAAGGTAATCCATATTGGCCGATGTCTATGCCAGTCTTTAAAATGGATTATGCGCATAGTGAATACGAAGAAAAATTCGGTTTTGAACCACGTGCATATGGTGAAAACTCTATGCGTTACGACGTTGATAAGCTTGGTAATGTACGTGGTGTGTATACACAAACATTGCGACAACTACCAGATGGTTCAACAGAAATGAATGATACTTTACGTCATTGGCCAGCTGACTTAGTCTTGTTAGCAATTGGCTTTATCGGTACTGAAAATACCGTACCGAATGATTTTAACTTAAAAACAGAACGTAACAGTATCGTTGCGAATGATAAAGATTATGCGACAAGTCAACCGCATATCTTTGCGGCAGGTGACGCGAGACGTGGTCAAAGTTTAGTCGTTTGGGCGATTAAAGAAGGACGCGGTGTTGCGAAAGCTGTACACAAATATCTACAAAAACAAACTGTATTCAGTTAATAATACAACACACAGCTATAATCAAATGGCTGTGTGTTTTAATTTTGCGTCATTCTCACAAAACTTAACATTAATTTTTTAAGCAATGTTGACTTCTTTTTATAAATATCATATAATAGTTCTTGTGCTTATTTTGGAGGAATACCCAAGTCCGGCTGAAGGGATCGGTCTTGAAAACCGACAGGGGCTTAACGGCTCGCGGGGGTTCGAATCCCTCTTCCTCCGCCATTATTTTTAAATCCAAGACTAATAGATATAAAAAGGCAATCACTCAACTGTTACGTTGAATGATTGCCTTTTTAGTTTCTGTTATAACTTCAACGTTATAGGGTTTGGTTCAACTATAGGTTTAAATTGTGCAAAATTAAGGAATGAAAGAGTGACGAAACAACGGAGGTACACTCATATGGAAATTAAAGTTTCAAGTGTTTTTGTGGAAGATCAAGACCATGCATTAAAATTTTATACTGAAGTATTAGGATTTCAAAAACATGCAGACGAACCTGCGGGAGAATACAGATGGCTGACAATTGTATCACCAGAGAATCCTGAAGGCACTGAATTATTATTAGAACCTAATCAACATCCTGTCGCAAAGGCTTATCAGGATGGTCTGAAGCAAGAAGGGATTCCCTGTACGATGTTTGATGTAGATGATGTACAAGCGACTTATCAAAATTTAAAAGAACAAGGTGTAGGGTTCACCATGGCACCTATGGATATGGGAAATGGTGTAAAGTTTGCGGTGTTTGATGATACTTGCGGTAATTTAATTCAAATTATAGAGCGTCCATAGTGATGGTGTTTTAGCGAAGAAGCGGTAATCTTTTTGTAGGATTATCGCTTTTTTAAAAATATTTCTGATGAAAGCCTTTACATAACTTGTCTAGACAAGTACAATAGATTCAAAGATAAAATAAAGGGAGTGAGTCAGATGGCTGTAAAAGATAAAGATGTTAAACAGATTGTGGAAGCAATCGGGGGAGCTGAAAACTTAGAGACAGCGACGCACTGTGTCACGAGATTACGTTTAGTATTAAAAGATGATGATAAAGTAAATAAGGATGAATTAAGTGAGAATCCGCTCGTTAAAGGACAATTTAAAGCGGATAATCAATATCAAATTGTCATTGGCCCGGGGACAGTCGATGAAGTATATAAACGTTTTATGAATGAAGTCGGTAAAGAAGGGGCTTCTAAAGATGAAGTAAAAGCAGCGGCTGCGAAAAAAGGTAATCCGTTGCAGAGACTCGTAAAATTATTAGGGGATATCTTCATCCCAATCTTACCAGCTATCGTAACTGCCGGTTTATTAATGGGGATTTATAACCTTTTAACAATGGAAGACTTATTCGGTCCGCAACCATTAGTGAAACAATTCCCGCAAATTCATGACTTCGCAGACATTGTGAACGTGATTGCGACAACCGCTTTTATCTTCTTGCCAGCGTTGATTGGTTGGAGTAGTATGCGTGTATTCGGTGGTAACCCAGTACTTGGTTTAGTATTAGGACTTGTCTTAATGCATCCGCAATTGGTATCGCAATATGCTTTAAATGAAGGATCTAAGATTCCTGTTTGGCATATCTTCGGATTAGATGTAAAACAGTTAAACTATCAAGGACAAGTATTACCCGTATTATTAGCTTCTTATGTTTTAGCACAAATTGAAAAAGGCTTAAACAAAGTCGTTCATGACTCAATTAAGATGTTAGTTGTAGGCCCTATCGCATTATTAGTAACAGGGTTCCTTGCATTCTTAGTTATTGGACCGATTGCTTTATGGATTGGTACAGGTATTACAGATGTCGTTACATTCTTATTCAACCGCGCAGGTTGGTTAGGCGGCGCGATTTACGGCTTATTCTACGCACCGCTTGTAATTACAGGTTTGCACCACATGTTCTTAGCTGTGGACTTCCAATTAATGGGTAGCTCATTAAAAGGGACATACTTATGGCCGATTCTTGCGATTTCAAATATCTGTCAAGGTTCAGCAGCGCTTGGTGCTTGGTACGTCTACAAACGTCGTAAGATGGTGAAAGAACAAGGTTTAGCGATTACATCAAGTGTGTCTGGTTTACTAGGTGTTACAGAACCTGCAATGTTCGGGGTAAACATTCCATTAAAATATCCATTTGTTGCGGCAATTTTAACATCAGGTGTGCTCGGTGCTTTCATCGGTGCCAGCAAAGTATTAGGTAACGTTGGTGTCGGCGGTGTGCCCGCAATCATTTCTATCCAAAAAGAATACTGGGTAGTCTATGCGATTTGTACAGTTATTGCGGTGATTGTACCAGCCATTCTAACAGTCATCTTCTCAAAATTTGCGAAAACAAAAGCAAAAGAAATGGTAGATTAAGTTATTATAGATATATAAAACGTACGTTTAAAAAACAGAACATCATATAAAAGGTGTTCTGTTTTTTTATAAAGAGAGAGGAAAAGGTGATCATACTATGAAACATAACGATTGGAGAAAGTCTGTTGTTTATCAAATTTATCCAAAATCATTTAACGACACGACAGGAAATGGTGTAGGAGATTTAAACGGGATTATTGAAAAGATGGATTATCTAGAGTATTTAGGTGTCGATTACCTTTGGTTAACACCAGTGTATCAATCACCGATGAATGACAATGGTTATGATATCAGTGATTACTTTAATATTAATGAAGACTTCGGAACGAAAGAAGAGTTAAGACGTTTACTAGATGAAGCGCATGCGCATAATTTAAAAGTGATGATGGATATCGTCATCAATCACACGTCAACAGAACATGAGTGGTTTAAATCAGCGATTTCATCAAAAGAAAATCCATATCGTGATTATTACTTCTTCCGTAAGCCCGCAAAAGAAGGTACACCTCCGACAAACTGGGAGTCAAAATTTGGGGGTAATGCATGGAAGTATGATGAAAAAACCGATGAATATTACTTACATCTTTTTGACGTGACGCAAGCAGACTTGAACTGGGAAAATCCTGAAGTGAGAACAGCATTATACGACATGATCAATTATTGGATTGATTTCGGTGTAGATGGTTTCCGCTTTGACGTTATCAATTTAATTTCTAAAGATGAATTCAAAGATTCTGAAGCGATTGGGAAAGAGTTCTATACAGATGGTCCACGTGTACATGAATTCATTCATGAAATGAATCGAGAAACATTCGGAGGTAAAGACTTAATGACAGTCGGAGAAATGTCTTCTACTACGATTGAAAATTGTATTAAGTACACAAAACCAGAGCGTGAAGAATTAAATAGTGTGTTTAACTTCCATCATTTAAAAGTAGATTATGAGAATGGTGAAAAATGGACGTATGCAGATTATGATTTCTTAGCACTTAAACGCATTTTGATGGAATGGCAAGTGGGTATTCATGAAGGCGGCGGTTGGAACGCGATCTTTTGGTGCAATCACGATCAGCCCCGCGTTGTTTCTCGTTTTGGAGATGATTCAACAGAGGAATTACGTCAAAAGAGTGCGAAAATGTTAGCTGTAGCACTGCATATGCTGCAAGGGACACCTTATATTTATCAAGGTGAAGAAATCGGAATGACTAATCCGCATTTCACAAGTATTGATCAATATCGCGATGTTGAATCGTTGAATGCGTATCGTAATTTAAAAGAACAAGGTGTAGAAGAAGCACGTATTATGCAGATTCTTGCGCAAAAATCTCGTGATAATTCACGTACACCTATGCAGTGGACACCGGCTGAAAATGCTGGCTTTACAAGTGGTACACCTTGGATTGATATTCCAGACAACGCACGTTATATTAATGTTGAAGATGAAATTGAAAATGAACATTCTGTTTTACAAACATACCGTGAATTAATCCGCTTACGTCATGAACATGATATTATAACGTATGGAGATATAACGCCATTATATATGGATGATAAGCAATTAATGATTTATCGTCGTACGTATCAAAATCAACAATGGTTGGTAATCGCAAACTTTAGTAAAGAAGTGGCTTTATTACCAGAAGATCTTGAAACAACAGGAGAGGTTGTTTTAGAGCGCGGTACGATTGTAGATGGAGAAATTGAAGGTTATGGTGCGATTGTCATTGCACAAGAGGATAACTAGGCACTATAACGATTAAGACGAATGAAGGATAGAGTGAGAACGATGATGACGAAACCGAAGAAATTCACCAAGATTTATGATGATTTAAGAACGCAAATTGTAAATGAAAAGTTGGAATATGGGGCACAACTGCCTTCTGAACATGATTTGGTCACAATGTATCACGCTTCTCGTGAAACAGTACGTCGTGCACTGAATTTATTGGTCAGTGAAGGTATGATTCAAAAAATCAGAGGCAAAGGCTCAATTGTGATTTATCAAGGTGTTAAAGAATTTCCGTTTTCTAAGCTGACAAGTTTCAAAGAGGTCCAACAAAATTTAGGGATTACTTTAGAAACAGAAGTGAAATTATTAGAAACTGTACGAGCACAAGAAGTTCCTGCTGTCCAAGAAGCACTAGATTTAACTAACAATGCCGTGTTGTGGCATCTTGTGCGTTATCGTAAAATGGATGGCAGAGTCAAAATTATAGATGAAGATTACTTGGTGGAAGCTGCCGTTCCAGGTTTAACTGAAACGATTGTGAAAAATTCGCTTTATGAATATATTGAGCAACAACTTAAACAAGAGATTAGTTATTCTAGTAAGGCCATTACGTTTGAGGCGTTTGGAGAAGCGGAATATGAAGCTTTCGGACAAGTAAATCCACCTTACACTGCCACCGTCAGAGGTGTCGTGCATTTAAAAGATACAACGAAATTCCAATACAATATCGCAAAACATATTGCGACTGAATTCAGATTTGTGGATTTCTCAAGAAGATAAGGAAGAAAATGAAGCACTTATTAAGAGGAAGATTTACAAATCATTAATACTTGCATTACCTGCTTAATATATAGTAAGATATAACTTGCCGTGCTAGGTGGGGAGGTAGCGGTTCCCTATTCTCGAAATCCGCTTATGCGAGACTGAATACTTTGCCTAGGGTGTGTACTTGTGAAGTCTGCCCAAAGCACGAGGTGTTTGAAGATTTCGGTCCTATGCAATATGAACCCATGAATCATGTCAGGTCCTGACGGAAGCAGCATTAAGTGGATTATCATATGTGCCGTAGGGTAGCCGAGATTTAGCTGTCGACTTTGGTAACGTTCATGATACACATTCAAAGCAAAGTTGCGCGGTTTTTTTATGTCTATAATGAACGAATATATAAAGAAGTGCTTTCATAAGGTAGGTTGAAACTTATCTTATGAAAGCACTTTTTAATTTGGATTATTTAATGGTTGTCATGGGCAGCTTTAACTAAATACTTCGTGAACTCTGAAATCTGTTTTTGTTTCTCGGAATCTTCCATATAAAGGACTCCGTATTCTATCATTTGATTAAATGGTGCACCTACAGAAACTGTAGTAATCATATCGCGTTGATAATAAGGTGTGCTTTCTACCATTAAATCCGACAGAATACTGATACCTAAGCCTTCCGCAACAGAATTGAATAATACACCGACGTTTTCAGTGGAAAATAATAGGTTGATTGAACCATTCTTTTCTTCGAAATTTTGGATGTTCTTTTTATAGAAGTTGCGATCATATAGAATGAAGGGGAAGCCTTTGATATCTTCTAGTGAAAGTTGTTTATAGTAAGCAAGTTTAGAGTCACTTGGGACAATAGCGGTAAAACCGCTAGAGAATAATGGCGCATAACGTGCACCACGTACGTCTAAGTCTTCTTCTTTTAAGATAGTATATAAACCGATGTCAGCTTCTCCGCTGACAACTAAACGTTGAACTTCATCATTTTCAGCTTCAGTAATTTGTACATCAATATTGGGGTTGTCTCTTTTAAATGTAGACATTACACTTGGGACGATAGTCATAAATAAACTTGGAACTGTAGCGATTGAAAGGGTCCCTTTCATTTCTGAATTCAAAGTTTCAATTTTTTCGTAAAGTGTGGATTCTTGTTCTAACAGATCTAAGATGAAGGGATATATTTCTTTGCCTTGCGGTGTTAAAGTCGTACCGCTTTTTTGACGTTGAAACAGCTTTAAATTTAACTCGTCTTCTAAATGAGAGATAGACTGACTTAACGCGGATTGCGTGATATGTAATAAGGTTGCTGCTTTTGTAATTGAACCTGTTTCAGTGATTGTTTTAACATAATATAACTGTGTGAAATTCATAACTATACCTCTTATTCATTAGTTCTGCTTATGAAAACATTAATAAATTCCATTATACATTAGTGTTATTTATGATTATAATAGTTTCATTGAAAATTTTGTGACGTATAGAGGGAGTGTACAAATATGTATCGTCATTTGTGGACGAAAGATTCTATATTTATTACATTGATTAACTTCTTAATGTATATCATTCATTACGCCTTAATCGTAACTGTAACTTCTTTTACAATAGATACTTTCCATGCGGGAGAAGGTATGGGTGGCTTAGCTGCTGGTATCTTTATTATTGGAATGTTATTCGGGCGTTTATTTACTGGGAAATATATTGATCAGCTTAATTTGAAAAAGACACTTTTAGCAAGTTTGGTCTTTTCATTTGTGGCCATAGCGTTGTATTTCCTTATTCATAGCTTATTAGTTTTAATCATTGTGCGTTTAATCCATGGTATCGCATTTGGGATGGCTTCTACAACAACAGGAACGTATTCATCTACGATTGTGCCAGAAGATCGAAAAGGTGAAGGTATCGGCTATTACGCACTAAGTACAACAGTAGCTTCAGCGATTGGTCCTTTCTTAGGTATTTTAATCAACCAACGCTTCAGTTTTGAAAGTAACTTCATTGTATGTTTAATCTGTATCTTACTTGCTGGGGTTTTATCACTCTTTATCTCTAATATTAGACAACCTATGGTAGATGCAGAGAATAAAGAAGTGAATTCAGCTAAAGGCATCGGCCAATTTTTACAAAAACAGGCCATACCGATTTCTATTGTCATTGTCTTTGTAGGGATTGCATATTCAAGCGTACTCGCATTCTTAGATTCGTATGCCAGTCACATTGGTTTAGCGGCTGCCGCAAGTTTCTTCTTTGTGGTTTACGCATTTAGTACGTTCGTTGTCAGACCGATTACAGGTAAAGTGTTCGATAATTATGGTGCGAATAAAGTTGTTTATCCTGTGTTAGTACTATTCGTCATTGGCTTAGTGTTATTAAGTGTGACGCATAGCAGCTGGATGTTATTATTCTCAGCTATATTCATCGGTATTGGTTATGGTACATTAATTCCATCTTTCCAAACGATTGCGATTCAAGCCTCACCACCTGAAAAGATTGGACTTGCGACTTCAACATTCTATATCTTTGCGGATTTAGGTGCTGGTGCTGGTCCAACGTTACTCGGCATTTTAATTGGTAGCGTAGGCTATCGAAACCTTTATATGTTAATGGCATTATTACTAGTTGGTGTAATTGCGCTTTATTATTTCATGCATGGTCGTAAACATAAAACAATGGAATATTAATCAAAAATGCGGTGTACCTGTAAAGAGGTATACCGCATTGTTCTTAGTTCAAAGTGTTTTTTCTTTTAAAATTTCTTCTGCGCTTTTGAATTGAATACCATAGCGTAAAAAGACGATGCCACAAATCAAGCCTGGCAGAACTGCCCATATATTATACAAAACAACAAAATTGGCTAGACACAATACAATAAACACGATGCCTAAAAGGGTATAAGCTTTATTTTTCATTACCATGTGTGTCGCCCCCTTAATGGATTTTGACAATGCTGACTTAGTTAACTCATATCTTATCACATAATTTACATTAATTTTACAAATATTATATAATTTCTTCAAAAAAGGAGCGTCATGGGTTTTTAGCGATTGACGAAAATGCATAAACCCATATTAATAAGAGAAAAAAGTAAGTTACGTTATAATGTACTTATTACTTTTTACTGAATAACGGAGGGGAACGTATGCAGATATTTCTAGGTACAGTAACAGAAAACGATTATCCAGTGATTGCACACTTAAAAGACAAAAAAGACAGTGAAGGGCTCTTCGAAGGGGAATATTACGAAGATAGTTTGCGTGAATTAAGACGCTTGCCTAACTATAATCATGATTTTGAAATGATTGCGCGTACTGATGATAATGAAATCGTCGGTCATATTTTGATGATGCAAGAGTTGATTCGAAATGAAGAAGATATACAGCGCCCTTTAATGATACGTTCATTATCTGTGAAAGAGGATTATAGAGAATATGGAATCGGCAAGGCTTTGGTAGAAGCAGTAGAAAGCCGAGCAAAAGAGGCTGGCTATAATGAAATTATTGTAGAGGGTGAACCAGATTATTTTAGATCGCTCGGTTTTATCCCTTTAAGTAATTTCAGTGTAGAAGTTCCAGAGGGTGAAGATATAGATCAATATAGTGTTTATCTATTGTGGGATACTTTAGATGCGCATCCACAAGGACAGTTAATCTTTGAAAATGAAGTTTGATTTCTATCATCGCATTGCATCCTGTCTGCGTGCTATAATAATGATGATTTGTATTCGGAGGTGCGAAAGTGAATTATCAAGCTTTATATAGAATGTATCGACCACAAAGTTTCAGTGATGTGGTTGGACAAGAGCATGTAACTAAGACGCTCCGTAACGCGATTGCTAAAGGTAAACAATCGCATGCTTATATTTTCAGCGGTCCTAGAGGGACTGGGAAAACGAGTATTGCGAAAGTATTTGCGAAAGCAATCAACTGTCCTAACAGCGTTGACGGAGAACCCTGTAATGAATGCGACATTTGTAAGAGTATTACGCAAGGCTCTAATTCAGATGTCATTGAAATTGACGCAGCAAGTAATAATGGTGTCGATGAAATCAGAAACATACGAGATAAAGTGAAATACGCACCATCACAATCAAAATATAAAGTCTATATTATCGATGAAGTGCATATGCTGACAACGGGTGCATTTAATGCGTTGTTAAAAACGTTAGAAGAACCGCCAGCACATGCTATTTTTATTCTGGCGACAACGGAACCGCATAAAATTCCGCCTACTATTATTTCACGTGCGCAACGCTTTGATTTCAAAGCTATCAGTTTAGATCAAATTATTGATCGTTTGCGTTATGTTGCAAAATCTCAACATATTGAATTCGATGAAGAAGCGATTGCGTTTATTGCGAAAGCATCAGAAGGTGGTATGCGTGATGCATTGAGTATCATGGACCAAGCGATTGCATTCGGTGATGAACACTTAACATTGCAAGATGCGTTGAATGTAACTGGTAGTGTAGATGAAGCTTCTCTGAATGCTTTATTAAATGATGTCGCAAATGGAGAAGTGAAAGCAGCTTTTGCACGCTATCATCAATTTATAGAAGACGGTAAGGAAGTCAATCGTTTAATTAATGATCTGATTTACTTTGTACGTGATACGATTATGAATAAAACAGCCCAAAATCAAACAGAATATGATGCTTTGATGGGCTTTGACTTTGATACCTTATATAAAATGATTGATTTAATTAATGATACATTAGTATCTGTGCGTTTTAGTGTAAATCAAAACGTACACTTTGAAGTATTATTAGTTAAATTGGCGGAATTGATTAAAGCGGGTGGAGCTTCTAAAACATCAGAGCCTCAAACTTCAATGAATCAACCGCAAGCAACGCAAACAGCAGGTGCCAATGATGTTAATAGTGCTTTATTACAACGTTTAGAACACCTTGAGCAAGAATTGCACGCTTTAAAACAACAAGGTGTTCCACAAGTGAACACACCACCTAAGCAACATACAGCCCCTAGAGGGCGTCGTAAGAGTAAGAATAGTTACTCTATGACGCAAATTGCGAAGGTACTAGATAATGCGAATAAAGAAGATATTCAATTATTAAAAGAGCATTGGCAAGAAGTAATTGATCATGCGAAAAATCACAATCAAAAAGCGTTGGTGAGTTTATTGCAAAACTCTATTCCAGTCGCAGCGAGTGAAAAAAGCGTCTTGGTTCAATTTGAAGCAGAGATTCATTGTGAAATCGTAAATGACGATGATGAGAAACGTAAAAACTTAGAAGAAGTTGTACGCAGTATTATCAACAAAGATGTTGCAGTTGTCGGTGTACCTGCAGACCAATGGATGCAAGTACGCTCTGAATATCTTCAAAATCGAAAACGTAATCAACAAGCAAACCAAACAGAAACGAAACAAGAAGCACCTCAAGATGATATTGTTCAAAAAGCCAAAGACATGTTTGGTGAAGACACTGTTCATGTCATGGATGAAGAATAAAGTAAATACAGCACACAGCCTTTCAGATACCATCATTGTCGAAAGACCTGTGTGCTTTGTGTTATAATTTGCATATCAATAGAAGAGGTAGGAGAGTAAATAATGGGTTTCTTCCATTATAAGTAAAAAAATCGATTGAATACGATTGAACTCTTGTATCTTAGACTTATGTTGAATAATAAAGCTAGAATCTAAGGAGGAACTATATTATGCGCGGTGGCGGAAATATGCAACAAATGATGAAACAAATGCAGAAAATGCAAAAGAAAATGGCTGAAGAGCAAGAAAAATTAAAAGACGAAAGAGTTAAAGGTACAGCAGGCGGCGGTATGGTGACTGTAACTGTAACAGGTCATAAAGAAGTCGTGGATGTTGAAATCAATGAAGAAGCAGTCGACCCAGATGATGTTGAAATGCTTCAAGATTTAGTGTTAGCTGCTACAAATGAAGCGATGAATAAAGCAGATGAATTAACATCAGAACGCTTAGGCAAACACACTAAAGGCTTGAACATTCCTGGAATGTGATAAGCCATGCATTATCCAGAACCAATTTCGAAACTTATTGATAGTTTCATGAAATTGCCAGGCATTGGGCCGAAAACGGCACAACGTCTGGCATTTCATGTCTTAGATATGAAAGAAGATGACGTCGTTCAATTCGCAAAAGCGCTTGTAGATGTCAAACGTGAATTAACATATTGCAGTACATGTGGTCATATTACTGAAGAAGACCCTTGTTATATTTGCCAAGATAAACAGAGAGATCGTTCTGTCATTTGTGTGGTTGAAGACGACAAGGATGTTATTGCAATGGAAAAAATGAGGGAGTATAAAGGGTTATATCATGTATTGCATGGTGCAATCTCTCCAATGGATGGTATCGGGCCGGAGGATATTAATATTCCTTCATTAATAGAACGATTAAAAGATGAAGAAGTAAAAGAATTGATTCTTGCGATGAATCCTAACTTAGAGGGTGAATCGACAGCAATGTATATTTCTCGACTTGTGAAACCAATCGGTATTAAAGTAACAAGATTGGCGCAAGGTCTTTCTGTAGGCGGAGACTTAGAATATGCAGATGAAGTGACTTTGTCACGCGCAATTGCTGGCAGAACAGAGATGTAAAATCAGTGCAGAAGTGTCATAATACTAGAGGTTCTACCTCTTATTATGCCCTTCTGCACTTTTTTAAAACTTTTTAGAAAAAATAAAGTTTGGTTTTTGTGAGGAATGTTAAGAGATTGTGAAGGGTTATAGAAATGTAAGGGGATATTTAACGAACATTACAAGTTTCATCAGAATAAAAGTACGGAAAATAGCGTCATCGAGTAGTTTAAGAGCGAAAAAAGATGGGTTTTAAGGGTTGCAAAAAAACGCAGAAGCTAGTATAGTTAATACCTGTTGAACGAACGAAACAAATAACTTCAACAATCACATAGAAAAAACTTCTTAAAAAACTTTTAAAAAAGTGTTGACTTTGAAGTTTTAAGAGAGTATAATTGATTCTTGTGAGTCGGAAAAATAAACCGAATGAACATTGAAAACTGAATGACAATATGTCAA
>NZ_KV797478.1:0-3211 GCF_001809385.1 Staphylococcus sp. HMSC055C03 | reverse complement strand
CTATTGCAATAGTGCGGGGGGCACTAATTGTTAACTTACCTATTAATTATTTATTACATTTACTAAGCCAGTAAATGTAATAATATAGCATTGACGACTATCGGTCACTATGATACGAATGAAATTGTTAGAAAAGTAACGCCCTCTTCTTCGTGTCTGAATTGAAACCTAAGAGATAAGGGACGTGTATATTAATCTCACCTCATATATCTGTTAACAGTTAATTTCTAATCAACAAAAAATATTACTTCCAATGATTTGGATTTTATGTATTTGTAGGTATTTAAAAGATTTTAAATCTGATCATCAATTTCACCCCTTTAATTTTTATTATATACTAGCATTGAATACTAAAAGAAAATAGGTGAAAATAAATGGATTTATTTATAAATAAAATGAATGAAGTAGCAAAAAATATAGGAATGTTAAACTCAAATTTTAAAAATCCGTCAGGATTAACTAAAAAAGGACAACTATCAACAAGTTACGATTTATCATTGTTGTTATTACAAGCAAGTTTAAATCCAATTATCGTTAAAATTTGGAAAAAAGAGAAACATATAGTAAGAATATTAGGAGATAATACAAGAAAATCGGAAATTAAAAGTACTGTATATAATAAAAGTTTAAATAATTATTATGATATTTTAGGTGGAAAGACAGGTACCGTAGGTTTTATAAAAAATTTAAGTGTCCTGTTATATGCTAAAGATGAGATATACTTAGTAACAGTATTAAAAGCAAAAGGAAATAGGTTTCACCAAGTAAAACTTATTATGGATACTGTTTTAGATAATAAAGAAAATAACATAGATGCAAATTCATTTACGGTTTTTAAATATCCATTAAAAAATATAGAACTCTTAAAGAACTTTAAACCTCACAGTGTTTTTTCGAAAAATGAATCAGATAAAAGTAATCCTGCTAGTGTAACTAAATTGTTAACGCTAATAACTGCGTTAGAGTATCCGATTGACTTAAACGATAAAATCAAAATTCAAGAAAGTGATATTGTTGAAGATAACATGAATAATATATGTAGGAGACATAATATCGTTAAATGATGCATTGCATTTTAAGCTTTTATCATCTTCTAATATTTTAGCTAATGCAGTTGCAAGATACATCGAGGAAAATTATTTTTAATATATAAGTGAAGTGAATATCGTGTACAAAATAACTACCTATAATTGAAATATCGTATTTAGATGTTGCATACATTATGCATGTATATTGTATGCATTCATAATTGAAGATCACTTGCATATACAAAGAAGGTATGATGTACAAAAGACATCGTAATTTTCGTTAATTTCAATATTATCCTTTGTTGCATTTCTGATGTTTTTGAGTATCTTCTTTTTCTCGACTTCTTTGTTACCTCGATGTAAGGTATAACTAGCTTGTTTTGATTTTTTAGCTCGTCTAATTCTTACTTTCTAGGATGTTCTGTATTTTGTTTGACTGCTTTCCAAAGTCATCGCTACCTTCGTTGAAGGTTTCTGATTTGTAATCACTATTTGAGGTTTACCAAATTGTTTAGCGAGATGTTTTATAAACATATATGCTGAATGATTATCGTGTTGCATACGTAATCAAATATCTAATGTATAACCATCTGTATCAATGTCTTGATTTAAATAGCTCCATGTTTCTTTTACTTTGATGTATGCCTCATCAATATGCAGTTTGTAATAATTTTTTTACACTTTTTCTTCTAAATTTGATATAAAATTGGAGTATATTCTTGAACCCAACGGCTATAGTGATGATATCATTGTTAAACTGTTTATATCTAAAATAATTCATATAGAAGCCTCTTTTTGTCAAAATTACACTATAAAATCAACTTTGCAACAGAACAACAGATGGTATAATAGTGTAGTCGTCTTAACTTCCGGCGATATTTTCGACGGAAGGAGGTGCTTAATATGTATGTAATCTTCGTTCACATCATTGCACCAGTCATTAGTGGCTGTGCAGTTGCGTACTTTACTTACTGGCTTAGTAGTAAACGTAATAAATAGAAGGCGACGTTAAGCCGCATCAAAAACCCCCTCACTACCGCAAATAGTGAGGGGGTTGGTGCATATATGCATATAATCTTCGTTAAGTAAATTATAACATTATAGTAGTTAGGAATGCAAAACTATAACATTTATTTCCCCAACGTGTTTACGAAATTTGTAAAAAGAACCGCAGGTCTCTTTTGATTTATGGATTTTCGCCGTCCCAAGATATTAACCACATGTTGGTTAATTAAGATAATATCAATTGTTAAAATGATATTCAGTTGACTTTTCTAAATTTGCAACAGAACCAAAATTTTGATAATTTACGAGTTAGAATCTTTATGGTACATTATTATACCTATTGAACTACTAACAATTATTTCGACTAAAAAAACAATATTTGTTTAGATATTGAAGATGATATATAATGAAATTGCATATGTAAGCTCCAGTTATTTTGGGAACTCATCCTGAAAGGTACTGGGCTTTTTTTATGTAAAAAATTCTTTCAATGATGAGTGACAATTTAAATAGATGTACCATTATGATCAAGGTTCACAAAATGACCAATGAGTCCTCGCTATCTTTGATAGTGAAGGACTCATTGGTCATTTTTGTTATGGACCATACGTTTAACTTTTTGTACAAAGTATGGCTTTCTTAAAAATTAAAAACATTTTTGAAAATAAAAAGAGAAATTAGAGTCAAAAATAAGCTTGACCATACTACAGTAGTAAAAGAAATAATTCATAATATGTCAGATGACATCCAATAGGATGAAGATGTTGTGCTGTGATAATGATATCCGAATGTTATGACTACGTTATAACGTGTGATACACTTATACTAAAGGGAGTGATGATACATGAGAACATTATCAAAAGTTATAAAAAATGGGAACAGCCAAGCAATCAGTTTAAATAAATCCATCTTACATGAAGCAGGTTTAAACATTGGGGATTCTTTAAATGTAGAAATAAACGAGGGCGTAGTTAAGTTTACCAAAAGAGAAAAATCAATTATCGATGAAATTCATGATTTTTATCGTAATGGTGGTCACTATGATGAAAAAGAAATTAATTTTGGAGATGAAGTAGGTCAAGAGTTATGGTAAAACAATTTGACATTATAATGATTGATCTAGATACGACTCGAGGTGAAGAGAAGCAAAAATATGGACCATATGTAATCATAAGTAA
>NZ_KV797477.1:0-4118 GCF_001809385.1 Staphylococcus sp. HMSC055C03 | reverse complement strand
GTTAGCTATATTTTTTTACTTTGCAACAGAACCTCTAACTTTATATTGAATTCACTATTTTTATGGATATCTACTAATTTACTGTTAAATACGACTGCAAGTTCTTTATTGTGCTCTAAAATCATCTCTGTAAAGTTAGATGGTGCAAATGATAATTGAATGTAGAACTTAACTAAATACTCTGAATCATAAATATATTCTTGAAAAAACTTTGTAAGTTCTCCATGAGCATTATGAGTCTTTGTATTAATACTTTTGATTAATTTCATACCCTTATTCATACATCTTTCAATACATTGTTCATACAATTCATCTTTACTTTTGAAATAGTTATACAAACTTGCCTTTTTAATACCTAATTCATTGGCAATATTATTTAGTGATGTTCCATAATAGCCCATTTCAGAAAAGGTTCTCAAACTTATTTGAATGAGTTTCTCAGATGTATTATTCACTTCCGCTGCCTCCTTCACTTTATGTGAATAATTATACAGGAAAACAAAATAAAAATCACTAATAAAAGCGTTTACATTTCATACAATAAATTACGCATTGCCTTTTTTTCTGAAAATGATATACTGTTTTTGCCAACTATCGTTTGTTAGGGAGAGTATTATGGAAATTTTATTAATGTTTTTTATCGTTTATCCAATAGCTATGTCAATTTTTTGGATAATCGGAACTTTGATTTACTACGTTTTTATCGAAAGAAAGTTGAAAGCTAAGCATATTAACTATCAACCGAAAGAAGGAATTTCATTTATTATCGCTTGTTACAACGAAGCGAGTACCATTGCAGAAACGATTAAGAATTTAAATGACCTTTCATACCCAATCAAAGAAATTATTGCTGTTAATGATGGTAGTTCGGATCATACAAAGGAAGAATTATTAAGACTTAAACAAATGTACAAAATTAAGTTTATTAACTTAGAAGAAAATAGGGGTAAAGCAAATGCATTAAACGTTGCAGCTCAATATGCTCAATACCCATATTTGATGTGTGTGGATGCAGATACGATTATCGACGATGATGCACCGTACTATATGGTGGAAAGTTTGGTTGATGATCCAACAATCGGAGCAGTAACAGGGAACCCACGTATTAGAAATAAATCTACTTTACTAGGGAAAATTCAAACAATCGAATATGCAAGCATGATAGGCAGTATTAAGAGAGCGCAAACAATTAATGGGTTTGTTAATACGATATCTGGTGTATTTACGCTATTTAATAAAAAAGCACTAGAGAAGAATCAATATTGGGATACGGACATGATTACTGAAGATATTGCGGTATCATGGAAGTTTCATTTATCAGGATACAAAATAAAATATGAACCGAGAGCATTATGTTGGATGCTTGTTCCTGAAACATTTAAGGGTTTATGGAAACAAAGAGTAAGATGGTCCCAAGGTGGACATGAAGTGATTTTAAGAGATTTTAAGAACATGTTTAAAGTAAGAAACGTTTCATTATGGTTTTTATATATTGAACAGATTCTTTCTGTAATATGGGTATATGGCATAGTTGTTATCTTATGTTACACACTTCTTCGATTAAACTTCTTGGATTACTACTTCTATAATTATCAATTAAATATCTTTTTAATATCAGCATTCTTACTGACGTTTATTAATGTTATTCAATTTACGATTTCTTTATTGATTGATAGTAGATATGAAAGGAAAAATAATTTATTTCTCATATTTTTAAGTTGGTATCCAACTTTTTATTGGTTAATCAATGCGATCGTCGTCATTGCAGCATTTCCAAAAGCACTTAAAAGAAAAAAAGGAGAGTTTGCTACATGGACAAGTCCAGACAGAGGGAACATAAAAGAGTAGAATCAAATTTAAATATTTTTAGAGAGTCAATTGTATTTATAGCATCATCAATATTATGGCTATATTGCATAACAGTATTATTTGTAATGGTAGGTTCGTTATTACCGATAGACAATCATTTTATAAAAATTGTAAGAGTAATATTGAATCTTGAGAAAGGTGACATTGTCTCGATTTTTAATTATTTTGTGATTGGGTCAATCATCATTGCAGTATATCTGATGATTACGTTTCTATTCAACGTTAGAAGAAAGAGAGCTGTACCACATGAGTATTATTAAGTTAAGTCTTAAGTGGTCGATGATGATAGCTTTGATATTATTCATGTTCATTTCTAGTGATCAATCAGTACTTGCTAAGAAACAAAAAACACTTGGTGGCGAGAAAAATGGATGTCTCGCATTAAACTATCACCGCGTACGAGAAGATACATGGATAGATAAATTGCTATCAGCATTCTCGAATAGTAAAGAATTAAAAATTTATAGTGTCACTGACACACAATTCGAATTTCATATTAAATGGTTAAAAGAAAAGAATGCTCAATTTTTATCTTTAGATGAATTTATTCATTACAAAGAAAAAGGTAAGTTCCCTAAAAATTGCGTGTGGTTAAATTTTGATGATATGGATCAAAGTATTTATGAAAATGCCTTTCCAATTATGAAAAAATACGATGTCCAAGGAACGGGATTTGTAATAACGGATCATGTAGGGGACCCTGATTTTCATAATATTCGTATGTCGCCTAAAAAAGAATTACTCGAAATGAAGAATAGTGGTCTATGGGATTTTGCATCGCATACACATGATATGCATACTATGAAAAAAGAAAAATCAAAATTAGTATCATATGCTGAAAAGGGGAACATTAAACAGGATATCGATAAAAGTACGAACTATATTAAAGATGAACTAGATGGAAATGAACAAGCGATCGCATATCCGTACGGTCAAGCAAACGATAAATTAATTAAACAACTTGATAACGATACATCAATCAAGTATGGATTTACATTGGAAGAAAAAGCAGTTGTTCCAGATAGTGATAATTTTTACATTCCAAGAGTTATGGTAAGTGATGATGCTTTTAACAAGCTTGTTAAGAAATGGGAAGGATTTAATCATGAGTAAAGGAAGATATATTGAATTTATATATTTAAGAACATTTTTATGTTTATTAATTGTGCTAACACATGTTTTTACCGAGTTTACAAACACAAATGAACCTGATAATTTGCAATTACAAGTCTTATATTGGATCAGAATGATCTTAATTATCGGGACACCTTCATTTATTATATTGTCTCAACTATTAACGACACTAAATTATAATGAAAAATTAAAAATAGGCTATTTAAGAACACGACTAAAATATATATTATTACCTTACTTAATTATGGGTGCATTCTATAGCTATTCTGAATCACTTAAATTAAATGATTCATTCTTAACGCAATATACAGAAAATGTTATTCAAGGTAATTGGTATGGCTATTTTATTGTAATCATTATTCAGTTCTTCTTGCTAAATTGGATCATATATCGGATAAACGCTAAAATACTTTTTTCAAAATGGAGTCTTATCATTTCGTTCATAATTAATACAATCTATTTGTATAGTTACCAAAATGTTGAACCTGTTAGAGAATTTATAAGTCACTATTATCCATTTAGTCCTGAAACATTTATAATTGGTTGGTTATTTTATTACTTTTTAGGTTCTTACGTAGGTCATAATTATCAAGCTATTAAAGCTTTCGTATCGAAATACATCGCTTTAATTGTATTTTTAGCTATCGCTGCATACATAGCTTTTGTATTTGTAGGAGAACATGATTATTGGATGGTTAGTAGTATGGACTATCGTATTTTATTATATATCACTTTTGCATTTTTAATTTTAATTAACTTTAGCACACAGTTTGATGAATTTATGTTTAGTTCTGTTGAATTGATTAGTAGATATTCATTTTTCGTTTATTTATTACATCCGATTATATTGGAATATATGTTCCAATATACAAGTATATTTGAAGAACAAACATTCATCTTTATTCCAATATCATTACTGTTTATTGTGGGATGTTGTCTCGGGATTGGTATTTTATTAAGAGAATTTCAAATTTTTAAATTCGTAATGGGCAGACAACCTTATAACAAATAAAAAGTTCTATTATAAAGTTAATTTTCATGTTAATGAGATATACATCAAAATAAAAGGAAAATGGAGCTGTTTATATCGTGCCATTGATGCAGAGGGACATACA
>NZ_KV797476.1:0-9512 GCF_001809385.1 Staphylococcus sp. HMSC055C03 | reverse complement strand
AGCAAAAATATGGACCATATGTAATCATAAGTAACAACTTTGTCAATCAAGGATCGCCTTTTGTTTGGACTTTACCTATAACTAATAGAACTAAGAGGTTTCCTTCAGATATAGTTGTTAAAACAAAACGTAATAGCATAACAGGTATCATTGATTCACTACAAATAAAATCTTTAGATATTAAAGCGAGAAATAATAAAGTAGTAGATGAATTAGATGAGAGTATCCAGTCTGATGTAATCAATACTATCATTGCACATTCTAAAATGATTTAAAGTCAATCTTTTGAATAAAATCGATAGAAACAAATATAGTATAAATAGATAGAAGCGGATAGTATCTTTTCTATCTATTTATAAGGATTGAAAGTAGGATGAATTTGTGCTCCTTACAGTTAATGTAGCGGGTGTGAATCTAAGTTGATTTGTATACTCGCAAGTCAAGATGAATCTTCATCGTTAATACATAATAAGATAATGATATTTAATTTGGAAGTGGGTCTTAGCTATGTATAAAGTACTTATGGTAGTTTCTGTAATATTGTTTTTTTTAGCTGTGATTATATAAGAGTATTGATAGCAACCCTGATTTTTTGGGAATATAACCAGAGTAAAGAAAATAAGCAGAAAGAAGGCACTGAATATTTTGAAGGTCAACTCTTTACAGTAATGAAAAGTAAACAGCTAAACGCGTGATAAAAATTATGATTAACAATAATATTAAATAGTCCGAAAGTAAATAAAGTAAATTATAAAGTTAAAAGGTAATTGTAGTGTATATGACAACTTTAATACGTTAGGTAGTCTTGAGAACTGGCAGAATGATACAAAACAATGAGTGGGTGTTAAAAATGAACAGGAACTTAGAGGTCAAGGTTACTTTTACGAAGTCAATGAATGAGGGGAATGACGTAGGTTATTTGAGTTGGGTTACAGGAGCAGAAATCCCCAAAAGATTTGTTATAGGTTATAGTGCAGAACAACCTGAAACAAGACGCTTTACTGCACATGTCAACCAACAAGTATTGAATCTGGGAGACTATATAGATGAAGAGGATATGAATCGTTTAGAAGATACATACTTTGATTTTAGAACATCTGATAAAAAGGTTGTCAGTCTTACGGTACAGTTTGCGTCTTGTCTAAGATTTATTACAGATTGAAATGCACAAGAATAATGTGATTGTATGCTAAAGAAGCAACTTTTTGTGCTTGAAACCAGTTGTGTCAACGGTTTGATAGGTATAAGCTCTCATTATAATAGTTACCTATAGTATCAAAAAAAGAAGTAACTTGTTTATAAACTAAATTTACTATATTTATTAAAACCCGAAATTAAAAAAGCGATATTTACACAATTTCAGAAGAAGAAAAAACATTACAACATTTCTAAAAAGGAGTATCAAAATGTGTAATTTTAGTGAAAAAGAAATAGAAAAATATATAAAATACTTTGATGAAAACATGATAGACATAAACGAAGTAAAAGGATTTTGCCATATATGTGGCAAACCTCTAAAAGATTCGGAACTTCCAAAAGGAGCAGAAAAAAGAGTAGTTTGTTTAGAAGATTTAGACGTATTCATTGAGATATTCACAGAGTTAGAAGAGGAAAATGCACTATAACTTAAGTTAATTTTATTCCAATTACTTTATTGACAACGAGTCTCTGTCCCCTTAACAACCCCTAAACTTGTCGAATCGTTGGCCGACATTCGTCTCCAAGTTTAGGGGTTGTTAAGGGGCTCCTCATTGATTAATAAATTTTTTCGGCATAAATGCGTTTCCTATTATTTATTTTTATTCACTTTAAATAAAAAAACGTGAAGTAAGCGAACTTACAACTTACCTCACGTTTTATACCTAAAATATCTTATTCGCTCGTAATTTGACATATATTCACATAGCCATTGTGAATATAAAATCTGACATCTTTATTACCAATTTTGTACATATATACTTCACCCCATGCTGAAGTAGGAGAGTAATAATTTGGTTGACCATAATTTTGAAATAAAGTATTTTTATTAATAGATTTTCCATCGAGAGAGAAGAAAACACCATTAGCTTTATTCTCAGATACACCAGTAAGTGTTTGATCGTATAAATTTATTCGATTGTGAACAGATGAATTCTTTGATATTTGATAGCCGTTGATAGTAAAATTATCGTATTTCAATGACTCTTTGAAATTTTTGTCTAATATAAATCCACTTTGATACGCAGTATAACCATCATAATTATAATAAGGTTCAATAGACTCTTGCGCCTGTGCTTCCGTTGCATTAAATAGTTCGGGCGTTACAGAGAAACCCAAAACAATACCACTAGCTAGAACAATTTTAGAAAATTTCTTCATAAAAAACCCTTCTAATTATTTATAATTCATCTATAATTATTACATAAATATTATAAAAATTTCATCCGAAGTTATTGCTTTATTAACTTCAAAATTTAAAACACCAACTATTTTTTTCATGACTATCATAGTTAAACTCTGTTTAATTATGGTTTCTTTTTATGTAGTGCCTATAGACAAATTGGACACCCAAAAAGCTTTCATACTGAAAGTAAATTGCTTGTAATAATGAAATGATCTTAATTTCAATTTTAAATTGGATTTCAAAGCATTAAATCCAATTTATAGTATATTAATTACCTAGAAATTTCTGTCAGCTCTTAAAATGCAAATGAGAGCCAAATAAATATATTTTGATTTTACATCACAAATTTTAATCAAAGCCAATGACGATTTTTAATTCTTTCAAGGATAAATTTCTATAAAAAAACACCGAAATCTTGATTTTGTCCAAAATAAAAATTAAGAGCATAAGGGGAATTTGCCACCTTTTAAAAAGGTGGGTCTGGCGAAGCCAGACATTTCAAGGATTACAACGTTTTACATTAGGTGCCTAAAATTTGTTTTGTACCCAAAATGTCCCCAAATATTTTTTAGCACTTTTCAATAAAAAAACGCTAGCTTTTTCGCTAACATCTTAGAAAAAATATCAAAATTTATACTCAAATTTCTTCGTCAATTTCATCAATCATTTGATAATTAATTTTACTTTTTTCTTCTTCGGTTAAATCAAAAATTTCACTTGCTAAGTATTCTTTTTGGTTCCAGTGATAAAAAATTTGATAAATATATTCTGTCGGATCTACTTCTTTAAGATAATCTAAATCCCCATTTTTTAATTTCTTTCTTGCCTCTTTAAACTGTCCAGAATAAACAAGAATCTGTTTCCCTTTGAGTGATTTATAAAATGTATCGAACACTTTTTGATTAATTAAGTAGTCGCTATCCTTACCAAAATACTTCGCCATTTCGTATAATTCTTTGTTGTTGTTCTGTTTAATTTTTTGGACATGTACTTGTGTAATTTCATCAATTCCTGTTACATCTTGCCATAAATTCAGCCATTCTTTTTGACTAATATGATACCGTTTATCTGTTTCGAAGTTGATTTTGGCAACAGAACTTAAAATATAATTTAATTCCAAAATTGAACCTCATGTTGCTAAAAATCAATCTACCAAGGATGAACAGAAATCGCTTCCATTAAAATAAAGAATACTTTAGATTAATAATATATATTTCAAGCGAAAGCAAATCTGGATTAAAATAGAAAGTGTATTAGTTTGAATGGTTTTATTATTAGAACAGTTAATCTATTAGTGAAAGAATAACAAAATAGTTATGTTTATCTAAATTGAGTTAATGATATAACAACTGTTGGATACTTTGCCCCATGAGTTGAAGAAAGTAAAAGGGAGGAGGAGTAAACATTAAAAAAGAAACAATTTCATATCTTAAATTTATTAGCGTTTTTTTGATAGTATCAGGTATTTCAATCTTAATCATTCAATATATACTTCAAGCATTGTATGGAATGATAGTTTTAAACTCAGTCGATCATATTCTTGTCACATTAGGTTTGCTAACTATTACTACTTCATATCTCTTAGAAAAGAAAAGAGACAACTTCATTCTTTCTCTTGTTATTTTTGCTATACTATTATCATTTAAATTCGTCATTTAAAAAGAACGATAAGGGGCTAGAACATAAATCCAATCTCAAAAAAACCCAAGGAGAATCTTTAATGATTTTCCTTGGGTTTTTATATAAAATACTCATACTATTTCAAAAAATAAAGTCCTCACGTATATTAAAGAATAACCAAAAACCCAATCATTGAAGGAACTTTATGTATAAAATATATAACATGTCTCAACTATCATCACCATTAACGACTGACTTTACCTCCCTTAAAGATGATACAGCATTAATTGTTAATGAAATTGTAGAACAGTTACTCGAATAATTGATAAAGCTGCTTTTGAAAAATATAGAAATCAATAGCGTTGCTCCTAAACTTCAAACAGCTGTTAAGACACTAAGAAAGCACAATAGTATGATAAGAAATACTTTTGAATAAGTAAATTGACCAACGGTCCACTTGAGGGAATAAATACTAAAATAAAGCTGATACAGAGAATATCTTTTGGTTATAGAAATTTTGGTAATTTACGCAGTCGTATCATTTTATGTACAAATGTAATTACAATAGAATATACAAAAAGAAATATCATTATAAACATTGCCATGTAATCATCTTTTCCTATTTACAAATATAGTTAGTTGCTAGCTTTAAGCCTAATTGATGACGTTATTTTAATAATTGAGATATATCACGATATATAAGTGCGGTAAATTATGGTATATAGCTATCAGGATGTCTCCTCCCTATAACTATTGAAAGTTATAGGGAGCGTTTATTTTTGTGTGATACAAAAATAAACGTAAATAAGGATACACATAGACATACAAACACTAGTATATACACTTACATACACATAGACATACACACATATATAAATATGTTAATATTCAGGTGTATATGCTATAATAAGTGTGGAGGTGTTAAGATGGAAATCATCACATTCGCAGCCATTAAAGGCGGTGTCGGCAAAACTACATTATCTTACAATTTTGCTGAATACCTGGCTGATTCAGGCGCTAAGATTTTAATGATTGACCTCGATCATCAATGTAATTTATCTCAGATTTTAGGGGTCTATGATCAAAAAAATACAGTTTTATCCATATTTGAAAAAGTTGAGTCTTTGCACATTAATGAAAAAGTTAAAATTCATCACATCAGTGACAATATCGATCTCATTAGCGGTTTTTTACGATTGGATGAATATGAAAAACATATGAGCACGACAGATGGTAAAGATATGCAGTTATATATGTGGTTGGATGATTATTATGAAGCGTATCATCTTGATCAATATGATTATATTATTATTGATACGCATCCAGATTTCAGCACATCCACACGTAATGCCATTGTAGTCAGTCATAAAGTCATTTCTCCAAATAAGCCGAGCGGCTTTAGTGATGATTCGAATGCTAATATTGAATATCGTATTAATAAATTGAAAAAAGAGCTCATAGATTTTAAAACGAGAGAAAGTTATGTCACAGCCAAATTATTTTATGTTGGAAATATGGTTAAACATAATACAAAATCATCCATTGCTTTTAAAGAAGCAATTAAAAATAATTCAAACTACATCACATATTTTCCAGACAAAGAATTAATTACACGCAGTGTCTTAGAGAAAAAGCCGATTGTTGAGATGAAAAAAGATTCCAAATTATATGCGAAGGAAAAAATATTTTTTGATCAATTCAGTGAGAAATGTAAAGCAATCAAAGATTCATAGCTGATTTAATATGACATACCAATGATTTTATATACTTTGAAGAAAATAATAATATATCAATTAATAACTAAGGAGGGCCTGAGCTATGGCATTTAATAAAAAATATACACAAGATGATCAAAATATTGAGAAAGCATTAGAAGAAGCAGCATCACCGGATGTTTCATATAAAAAAATAGAAATTAAAAAAGGCAAAGTCAAAGAAAATAAAGCAAGATATCAATTTATGTTACAACCATCAGTCAGAAAAAAGCTAGATGAATTAGTCAAAGAAAATAATTATTCATCTTCATCAGAATTTTTGAATGAACTGATCAAGCAATTGTAATCAGGCATTGATGATGCCAAGGACATTACTGATAAAATCTATTCTTCAACAAGAATAGATTTTCATTTATCAAAAATCACAAGTATATACATGAATATATAGATAAGTTTAAGCTTATATATACTCATGTGTATAAACATACACATGAGTATAATTGATTATAGTTCTTAAAAAAGAACTATAAAAAACAAGACTTGTTATTTTAAAATAGTTCATATTAAAGAACTTATTGAAAAATAGATGACTTAAGTCTAATTTCTTTCTATATAAAGTACTTTAATACAACGGGTTTTTACTATCTAATCATATAATCATTAAAATTATTATAATACGTCTAAAAACTTTAAAACTATACCTAATGACCTTTATAGGGCGAATCTGGTTAAGTATTTGAATTGAATCAATACACCGAAGTGAAACGTATTAAATCCTTCATTTAAAATAGCTAATATAAAACATATTAATCAAAGAGGTGAAGTGGATATGGCAAATACAAGAACACAAAAGCCAATAACGATGGCTAAAACGAAAAGTGAAAATATTGCATCATGGTTTATTAATGAAGCGCATTGGAAGTTATTGAGTGAGCAGTTAGAACTAGGTAAGACAGCAGTTTTTAAATATAAGAAGCATGTAAAAGAGCTCAGTGAAAGTAAAAGTGCCTTTGATGCTTTAGCGGAAATCTTTACAGTTAAACAATTAAACACTGTCATTGCAATGTTTAACGACTATATAGAGCACCCAGAAAAATATGAAAAAACGAAGAAAAAAGCTGAAGTAGATCTCGAGCAGCAAGAAGAAATAGTACAAAAACACATTAATAGTATGAATACGGATTATTTAAAGTACAAAAATGAGTCGAAACGTACCAAAACTTCCGACAATAAAGGGCAATCTTAGGAGGTTAGATGTATGAGCAAAGTATGGCGGTATACCATCAACCTTGCACCGATGGCAACGCCAAGGCCGCGTCATCGCTTTTTAGGAGATGGCAGAAAGATTACGTATTATGATCAAGCGTATATAGACTATATAGATGCTGTACAGGCACAATTGGAAGCTGATCAGGCATTGAATGAAGATTTTTTCGATATTATACACACGCCTTTAGGTGTTAAAGCGGAAATTATGTTTTATGTTCAAGCGCCTAGGAGTCAAAAGAGACTTAAACAGATTACACGTACAACAGCACCTGATATAGATAATTTGCTTAAAGCAGCGCTCGACAGTATTTTCAAAGGCTTAGATGTCAAGGATAGTCGAGTAGTAATGGTAACGATGGCAAAATTTCAAGAGATGGATTATCCGAGAACAGAAATTGTCTTAAGGGGAATCGAATGATGGCAGTCACAAACCTAGATAAGTTTATAAAAATAGAAGAGATGATGTACCAAGCAGAAGGAGAGATGGCACGCTATTTGCAACAATTAGAAACACGTTATCATTATATGAATGTGCTAAGACAGGAATATAGTCATCTATCACATGGATTAATACAAATTGAGCAATTTTTACAGAGAGAAATCGAAGAATTTGAAGATGAAATACCTGATTTGGAAGCTGACGAGGATGTAAAGGTTGTTAAAGAGAGTGCGCTGAAGAAGATAGAGAATCATATAGAGACGTTAGAAGAAGATAATATTTATCATGAATATGATGAAGATATTAAGCAGTTGATAGAGGTTAGAGACAGCTTAGAATCAGAACTTGATATTGATGTCTTATATCAAGTATGGCTTGTTTTAAAGCAGAAAAATATAAGTATCGAAGAGATTGATGTTTTATTGGAACTAATTAAGAGCTATGAGGATTATACTTATGTTGATGTTATAGCTTACTTGATAGGACGTGTCTCGCGTATCAGAAGTGAATATGTATCGAGTTTCGTTAATTTCAGAGAAGCATGTACAGCTGGAGATGAAATAGCACAAGATATTGAGCAGATGATTGGTGAATTGGAAGATACGGGCTATTGCCGAGAAGCTCAGCTGCTATCAGAGATCAAACCAGATACTACAGAAGAGAGAGGGAAACGTCCGGACCCTGAACCGCTTCTGATGTTGCTCAGCCCTATTAAAAGTTCTGGTCTATCATACTATCAGAGTCATAACCGTAAATCAGATTCATATGCATTAAATATGGCTTTTGCTAAAGAGATTGCATACACTAGAAGAGCTTTATTGGAAGATCGAGAGTATATTGGTACAAAAAATGCCTTTAATAGATTAAATATGGCTTTTAAAGAGTTATCAGCGTATATGTATGCAAGGTTTCATCAATTAGGCGGAACCCCTAATAATTATCATGGGCATGAAGATAGAAAGAAAAGAAAGGCACCTTAATCAAGTTAAGGTGCCTTTAAGTCGTTGTAATAGTGTGACTTAAGAAAAAATAGAGGTAAAATTAAACCAGCATGACTCACTATTGAATTATTTATCAATCAATAGGCGAGTACATATTGGTTGTTTTTTCATATAAGCTAGCAGAGGTTGAGGCTAGCTTGTATGATTGCTTCTACAGAAGTTTCAATAACCTCTGTAGAAGCATTGAAAACAGAATAAGGTTATATCCCCAAAAAAGGATGGCCTGCCATTATTATAGTATGTAAAAATGATAAGGACAATTCTCAAAAATTCGATGTTTTAGAATTTAATAAAATGGGATTGTGTGCAAGAAATCTAAATCTACTTATTGATATAAGAAAAAGGGACATCTATAAAATTAAGATGTCCCAATACTACTGTCATGATTTAACATGACAAAGCTGGAGTATAGGTGTTATTAAAATGCATGTATCAAACTGCTTTCACAGTGATGATAGTTAGAATCACTGTTAGGCGAGAGTCAAAACGTAGGTCATGTCTCAAAAGGAATGACCTACTCTTATCCTAGCACGTAAAAGCACTGAGGACAATTTTAACAAGGAAACGTATGTTTACTTTAGTGATAGTTTAGCTAAAAAGGTAAATTATGAGGTTATGCAAGATGTTAGACACGTTATAACAGTCATCAAAATTTATGCATACGCAGTAGAATAAGTGATCAACACTTAGAAAACAATATTTTAGAGAGTAGATAACTCAGCGTAAGATGTTATCGAATAGTTTTATAGCGAGTCATAAAGAGGGACGTCATCTACAAAGGTGGCGTTCTTTTTTTGATTAGGGTATAAGTTCGCGAAAACGAACTGAAATATAAGTATATTTAAATGGATGATAAAATTTAAATATAACATTTTAAAAGAAACAAGTAAAACGAAAATGCCCAAAAGAATAGGTAATAACAAACTGAAGAATAGAGAATAAAGCTAAATAAGAACAAAGAATATTATAGAAAAATCATAACAGGCAGTATTTAAATAAGTTCGTAAAAAAGAACCAAAATAAACGCAAATAAATTTAGTTCGCAAAAACGAACCGAATAACATGCCCTATGGGCTAATAGCCCA
>NZ_KV797475.1:0-106748 GCF_001809385.1 Staphylococcus sp. HMSC055C03 | reverse complement strand
ATATTGTCATTCAGTTTTCAATGTTCATTTTTTCGCGTTACAATAATCAATTATACCGCTTTTGAATTTTGAAGTCAAGTACTTTTTAAAATTTATTTTTTCGAAGTAACTTGTTTCGTTTTTTTCAACAATAACTATTCTATAATGTTTCTTGTTGATAATCAATAGTAAAATTTACACTTTGTTAAAGTTTTTAATTCAAACTTTTAATTCTCAATGTTTAATTTACTGCGCCGTTTCAACGACCTATTCATCATATCAAGCCTTTAGTTAAGAGTCAATAATTTTCTATAATAAAAAATGTATAAAATTACTAATAGTACGCACGATTTCATTCATATGAGATTTTTGATGTATATGGTGTAATTAAACGTCCAACCATCTTACTCTTTGAGTGTATTAATACTTTGTCCCCCTCTTCAAATCAGCTTTCTTATTGTAAGGAACGTTGTTAAATACTTTACATAGGATTAAAACTCACATGATCCGAAACCAAATATAAAAAGCTGAATGCCATATGACATTCAGCTTTCCTATTAATGGTAATAATGTTTTATTGTTCTTTACTTTGGCATTCTGGACATAATCCATAAATTTCCATTCTGTGATGTGACACGTTAAAACCTGTCACATGTTGAGCTAATTGTTCAACTTCATGTAATTGCGGATAATGAAAATCTACTATCTTACCGCAATTCTCACAAATGACGTGATAGTGATTATGTGTATTAAAATCAAAGCGACTAGATGCATCTCCATAAGTCAATTCATTCACAATTCCTGTTTTCTTAAACACACGTAAGTTATTGTATATCGTCGCAACACTTATGTTTGGAAAATCTGGTGACAGTGCCTGATAAATTTCATCTGCTGTTGGATGAGTTTCACTTGAAATCAAAAATCTAAGAATGGCTTGTCTTTGCGGTGTAATTCTGATTCCGGCATTTCTTAAAGATGCAATAGAGTCCTCTAATTGATGCTCAATAGATTCCATTTCTGCACTCATCTAATCCACCGTCTTTCTACTTAATAATTATTATTACTTAATATTAATATAACGGTAGAACCATTGAAATGTCAATGTTGGCACATTATTTTATCAATAACCTTTTGATAAATCTACTTTTTTCTCAATGACATCTCCATTACTTAGAAAATGTTTGAAGTTTCTAATAAAAATTTGAGATGCCTCTTTAAAGTTTTCTTTACCATTTCCTGTGATATGCGCAGTAATACTTACATTATCTAATTGATATAACGGATTATCCTCTGATAAAGGTTCCTTTTCGAAAACATCTAAATAAGCATGACGAATTTTGCCCTCATTAAGCGCTTTAACAATTGTTTCTTCTGAAGCAATTGTACCTCTGCCGATATTAATAAATAATGCAGTCTCTTTCATTGCGTCAAATTGCTTATCTTCTAATAAATGGTACGTCTCTTCAGTTTCGGGCAGCACATTAACTACAACGTCTGCTTTAGGCAAAACTTGATCAAGTTCCTTTAAAGGATATGTTTCATCAAATCCATCAACTTCATGTCCAGTTGTATTAATACCAATAATTTTCATTTCAAATGCACGTGCAAGTTTGGAAATTTGTTTAGGAATATTACCTGTCCCCAAAATTAGTAACGTATCTCCATCTACACGTCTGCCTGTAATTGTAGAATCATAAACTTTATTATCTTGATTTTGTCTAGAAACTCTCATTTGTTTATAATCGTCTAAAATATAGGCAAATACAAATTGACTCATTTGTTTTGCGTGAATACCTGATACATTCGTTAATACAATATTACGTTCAGCAAAATATTGTAATGGTAGTGAATTAACACCAGCCGCATACCAAGCTACAAACTTTAAATTAGGCATACCCTCAAAAAAAGCTTGATCAGCTTTGCCACTATAACCAATTACAACATCTGCATCTCGTTTATCTTGCTCATTTATTTCATCTACATTTTTTCGAAATACAAATTCTACTTCTGGAAAAGTTTCTTCCAATAACTGCTCTGAGTCTTTTAATCTATTTAATGAAAGAACCTTCACACACTTCACCCCAACATTTCTTTTAATTGATTCATTTGTTCTTTTACTTTAACTTTTTCGATTACATGTTCTACGACACCATTTTCATCTACAACGAAAGTAGTTCTGACAATGCCCATAGATTCTTTGCCAAAACTTTTCTTCAATTGATACACGCCAGTTGCTTCAGATAATTTATAATCCTCATCTACTAGCAAATCAAAATTCAAATCATGTTTAGCAATAAAGTTTTGATGTTTCTTTTTAGAATCTCCGCTGATTCCGTATACTGCAATATCTAAATCATTAAACATTGCCATGTTATCACGGAAATCGCAAGCCTCTGTTGTGCATCCAGGTGTATTATCTCTAGGATAGAAATAAAGAATTGCCTTTCTGCCTTTGATTGTGTCGTTAGTAATGACTTCTCCATCTTGATTTTCTAATGCAAATTCAGGGAATTTGTCTCCTTTTTTCAACATATGCTCACCTTTTTCTTCTTATAGTTAATTATATGATACGATAGTAAACGGAAATATTAAATTAAAAGAGGTTGATAAAAAATGAAATTCACTGAAAGCGAACGACTTCAAAGTTTGTCAGACGAATACATCCTTGGCGGTGTCAACTCCCCTTCTCGCTCATATAAAGCAGTTGGCGGCGGTGCACCGGTAGTAATGAAAGAAGGTAAAGGTCAATATTTATATGATGTAGACGGCAATCGTTACATTGATTATCTTCAAGCATATGGTCCAATTATTACTGGACATGCACATCCACATATTACTAAGGCTATTCAAGAACAAGCAGCTAAAGGTGTGCTTTATGGTACACCGACTGAGCTAGAAATCGAATTTGCTAAAAAATTGCGTGAAGCAATTCCATCTTTAGAAAAAATGCGTTTTGTCAACTCTGGTACTGAAGCTGTCATGACAACAATTCGTGTCGCACGTGCATATACAAATCGCGATAAAATTATTAAATTCGCTGGATCTTACCACGGACACTCAGATTTAGTACTTGTTGCTGCAGGTAGCGGCCCTTCTCAATTAGGTTCTCCTGATTCAGCCGGCGTACCTAAGAGCGTGGCTCAAGAAGTAATTACAGTACCTTTTAATGATATCGAGTCTTACAAAGAAGCAATGAAACATTGGGGCGATCAAATCGCAGCAGTATTAGTTGAACCTATTATCGGTAACTTCGGTATGGTTGAACCGCTTCCCGGCTTCCTTGAAGAAGTAAATGAAATCACCCATCAATATGGCGGTCTTGTAATTTATGATGAAGTTATCACAGCATTCCGCTTCCACTACGGTGCTGCTGAAGACTTGTTGAACGTATACCCTGACTTAACAGCATTCGGTAAAATCGTCGGTGGCGGTTTACCAATCGGCGGTTACGGTGGACGTCAAGACATTATGGAACAAGTTGCACCTTTAGGCCCTGCATATCAAGCGGGAACAATGGCTGGTAATCCACTTTCAATGAAAGCAGGCATCGCTTTATTAGAAGTTTTAGAACAAGAAGGTGTTTACGAAGAATTAGATCGTCTTGGTAAAAAATTAGAAGATGGTTTAAATGAATTAATTGAAAAACATGGTATCACAGCTACAGTAAACCGTGTTTATGGTTCATTAACACTTTACTTTACTGACGAAAAAGTAACACATTATGAGCAAGCAGAAAATTCTGATGGCGATGCATTTGCGAAATTCTTCAAATTAATGTTGCATCAAGGCATCAACTTAGCACCTTCTAAATTTGAAGCTTGGTTCTTAACAACAGAACACACAGATGAAGATATTGAAGAAACATTACGTGCTGCAGACTATGCATTCTCTCAAATGAAATAAACTTGAAAAACACATTGATTCAGTGTATAAACTTTAATATACGTTTTTGTTTTTGGAAACCACTTCCAAGCAAATGTGCATAAATAGGAATAAAGGAGCACACTCATTTGAAACTAGGTGCAAGAATATTTAAAACAGGTATTGCGATTGTCCTAGCGATGTTAATTGCATCACTGCTGCCAAAGAGTGCAGGCATTCCTACCGTAGCAGGTATCGGTGCAATTGTAGCAATGCAGCCAAGTGTATATCGTTCTTATAAAACTATAAAAGAACAGTTTCAAGGTAACTTAATCGGTGCAATTTTATCTGTATCGATGGTCAGTTTATTTGGCGATAGTATTATTATCATGGGCGCAACAGTTATAGTCTTAATTGCTTTATTATTCCAATTAAAACTTCAACATGTTGCAACCTTAGCCACAGTTACTGCCCTTATCATCATGGGTCAAGGTGGAGAAACAGGTAACTTCTATGCATCAGCGTTTTATCGTTTCGTGTTAGTGATGATTGGTGTTTTCAGTGCTTTCACTGTCAATGTCGCCTTCTTTCCACCTAAATACGAAACAAAGCTTTATTATAATTCAATGAATATCGCTTCTGATATTTTCATTTGGATTAAATTGGTTATTAACGATACAACAGAGTTTTACCATGTTAAAGAAGATACAAAGAGTATTAAAGAACGTTTGAAAAATCTGGAACAATTATTCAATTATTATAAAGAAGAACGTCCTTTCTTTAGAAAAAATTGGCCAGAATTAAATCGTAAAAAGATAATTTTCAAACAAGTTGTGACAACTACAAAAAGTGCCTATGATGTTTTGAGACGTATGCATCGTTACCAACATGATTTGCATAATATGAGTACTGATCTTCGATTGCAAATCAAATTTGAACTAGATGATTTAATGACTTCATATGACCAAATTATGTTAAGCATCGCTCAAAAAGCAAGACACGATTTCGAGAATTTCCAAGCTCCTGTGGACATTCCGCAAAAAATTGAGTTAATGGAAGCATTTAAAAATGAAATGGTCCTGAACACTGAAACCTCTGAGTATTCAATTTCTAATGTCATGCAGATTATCTCAGCAATCGAGGAATTCAGTTATGATTTAGCACACTTAGACCGTTTGGTCATGAGTTATTTCCAATTCCATACAGATGACTCTAACATTGAAATTGAAGAAGAAGACTTAGACTTATAAAAAGAGAGCAGAAACTGTCCTCCGCTGAGGGCGTTTCTGCTCTTTCTTTATTATAAATCTTGAATTGTATAAAGATGATGGTATGCACCTTGTTTAGCTAATAACTCTTGATGCGTACCGACTTCAATAATTTGTCCGTTTTCAACTACTACAATTTTATCTGCATGAGTGATTGTAGATAAGCGATGGGCAACGATTAATGTTGTTCTATTTTCACTTAAATGTGCTAAAGCTTCTTGAATGATTGCTTCACTTTCTAGGTCTAACGCACTTGTTGCCTCGTCTAAAATAATAATCGGCGGATTATTTAAGAATATACGTGCAAGTGAAATACGTTGTTTTTGACCACCTGATAATTTCACACCACGTTCCCCTACTTCAGTTTCATAACCTTCAGGCAGACTCATAATGAAATCGTGTGCGTTTGCGAGTTTAGCCGCTTCTATCACATCTTCATCACTCGCACCTGGTTTACCTAGTAAGATATTTTCTCTGATTGTGTCTGAGAATAAGATATTATCTTGTTGAACTAAACCGATTTGCTCACGCAAGCTAGATAATAAAAAGTCTTTTACATTATAACCATCTATAGTAATCGTTCCATCTGTAGAATCATAAAATCGAGGAATCAAGTTGATTAATGTCGATTTACCTCCACCAGACATTCCTACAAAGGCGACGGTTTCGCCATGATTCACATTTAACGAAATATCATCTAACACTTTAGGTGCATGTGGATTGTATCGGAAAGATACATGATCTAAAGAGATGTTACCTTCTGTGATTTTGAGCGGTTTCGCATAAGGTTCATCTTTTACATCATAGTCTTCATCTAATAAATGGAAAACACGGTCCATAGAAGCGAAACTTTGTGTCAATGTTGTAAATGAAGAAACAAGACGACGTAGAGGTCCGAAAAGTTGTTCTAAATAGCTGACGAACGCAGCTAACGTACCAACTGTAATGGAACCTGTTACTGCTAAATAACCACCGACGCCAATTACAATAATCGGTCCAATATCAGTTACCGTATTGATTGCTGCGAAAGAATAAGCATTCCAACGTGTGTGTTTAAAAGCACGATGTAAGAATTTACTGTTTTTCTTATCAAAGTTTTGCGCTTCATTTTGTTCAATTGCGAAACTTTTAATTACCGAAATACCTTGTACACGTTCGTGTAAGAACCCTTGTACTTCTGCTAAAGCTTGAGATCTTTCACGTGTTAGACTACGTAATCTTCCGAAGAAGTAATAAACCGTTAAAATGTAGAACGGGAATATAATCATAGCGGCTAATGTCAATTTAACATCAAGTACAAACATGATTGATAATGCGATAATAATTGTCACACAGTCTAACCAGATGTTCATTAGTCCTGTTAAAATAAAGTCTTTAGTCTGCTCAACGTCATTGATAACACGTGAAATCACTTCACCTGCTTTGTTGTTGGCATAGAAGCGTGCACTTAGTGCTTGCAAGTGATCATATAAACGTCTACGAATATCATAAAGTATTTTGTTGCTGGTCCACTGCGCTAAATACTGACGCATATATTCTATCGGTGGACGTACGACTGCAAATATAAAAAAGGCAATCCCGATTGCGATACCCAAGTGGCTTAATTTGTCTTGCGTGCCCATGCTCGGATTGTTGATGACATCATCAATTACATATTTGATTAATAATGGAATCAACATCGGAATGCCGAATTTAATGATACCGATAATAATGGTAGCTGCTATCCGCCATTTATACGGCTTAACAAACTTTAAATACCTGCGTATCATTGAGGCAATCCTCCCTTTCTATCCTTTTCTAATGCGAAATAAATCAACGAGGCGAGACATTTTATTGCGATGTCCCAACCTCGTATTACGATTATTATTCATACCAAAGTTATTATAATTAAAAACACAAGACGTAATAAAGCAATCTGCTTGATATGCTAACCTTGTCTCAGCTTTTTAAAGCGTTCTCTCCAAACTTTAATAAAGTCTGGCGCAAACGGACCTTTCTTTTGTTCAATCCATTGTTGTAAGATATCAACATTCCTGCGTAAAATCGCATCTATATCTTTAGGATAGTTCATTTGCTGCATATGTTGTTGGTACTCGTCTTCATCCAACAAATGATATTTACCATTCGGATAAACTTTGATATCTAAATCATAATCAATATATTTCAATGCTTCTTCATCACAAACAAATGGTGACGATAAGTTGCAATAATAATATACACCGTCTTCTCTGAACATACAGATGACATTAAACCAATATTCCGAGTGGAAATAGACGATTGCTGGTTCTCTGGTAATCCATGTACGTCCATCGCTTTCGGTTACAAGCGTGTGGTCATTGCCCCCAATCACAACATGGTCTGTCCCTTTTAAAATCGTAGTTTCTGACCAAACTCTATGAATGTTGCCATCGTGCTTGTAACTTTGTATTTTAATACGTTCTCCTTCTTTCGGTATGGACTCTTTTACCATGTTCCACACCTCCTCCTGGCTATTTTTCACAATCACAATTATAACATAATGCTTTTTTAAACTCAGACTTAACTACTTCGTTGTTAAATAGTTTAATACTTTATGCATCGATGCTGGAAAGTTGTAGTGATCTCTATCCTCTAAACGCATCCATACAAAGCGATCACTTAATTGTGTTTGTGACTCATCTATAACATCGTCAACTTGATAGACATGAATGTCCCAAGTTAAATGTGTGAATTGATGTTTTAACTTAAATATCGGTGTCTCACTAATAGATATATCTTGTTGTAATAAATCATGAAGCTGTTCTTCACTATAAGTTGCTTCATACATCGGGAACTCCCACATTCCATGTAATAGCTTTTCTGTACGTTGTTCAATTAACACTTCATCATTTTGATTATAAATGACATAACAATTTTGTTTAATTGTCTTCTTTTTAATCTTTTTAGGTTTGACGGGTAGTTGATCAATCGTCCCCTCTTCTAATGCTTCGCAGTGTGATTGAACCGGACATAATAAACAAAGCGGTGATTTCGGTGTACAAATTAATGCGCCAAGTTCCATCATAGCTTGGTTAAATTGGCCTGCATGTGTTGTGACATAAGGACGCAATTCACTTTCGAATTTTTTGCGGACAGATTGTTTTGTAGTATCACTGAAATCATTATTTAAGCGAGACCACACACGAAAGACATTACCATCAACGGTTGGCAATGGTAAGTCAAACGCAATACTCATCACCGCTGCTTGTGTATAAGGTCCCACACCTTTTAATCGTCCGAACAAATCCGGATTGCTTGGGACATTACCGTTATATTGTGTCGCAACTTCTTGCACTGCATGGTGAAAATTGCGCGCACGACTATAATAGCCTAATCCTTCCCAATATTTTAAAACTTCATCTTGTGATGCTTGACTTAAATCTTCAACTGTCGGAAAACGTTCTGTGAAACGATGATAATAATCTATCACTGTTTTAACTTGTGTCTGTTGAAGCATAACTTCACTGATCCAGATATAATAAGGATTAGTCGTTTCTCGCCAAGGCATTTCACGTTGATTGGTTTCAAACCAATCTAATAAATCTCTTTTGAAACTATTTTGCTGTTTCATTCTTCAATAGTTCTCCTTCTCTCTTGTCAACACACCCTTTAATTAAGGGTGAATTGATTTAGTTATTTGTCATTATGTTTTATACTATATGTAAGATTAATTGAAATGAGTGAACAATTATGGATACAGGCACACATATCGTCATGGGCATTGGGCTTACTGCGCTAGCCATGCATGACCCGACCCTGTCAGATCATTTTGGTGCTGCGGCTACAACCTTAATCGCAGGTTCTTTAATTCCTGACAGCGACACTGTATTAAAACTAAAAAATAATGCTGTTTATATATCTAATCATAGAGGTATCACACATTCAATACCTTTCACTATATTATGGCCGATACTTATAACCTTACTCGTTTTTACCTTTTTCAGCCATATTAATCCATTGCATATTTGGCTATGGGCACAACTTGCAGTCTTTTTACACGTCTTTGTAGATATATTTAATTCCTACGGTACGCAAGCGTTGCGGCCTTTCTCAAATAAATGGATACAATTGAGTGTCATTAATACCTTTGATCCTTACATCTTTATTTTATGGTGTTTAGGCATTGTGCTATGGGCTTTTGGCTTAAATGCTTTTGCGGTGTATATTCCAATTTTCATCGTATTAGTAATTTATTATATTGTACGTTTTATCTTCCAAGCCACGATTCGAAAACGTGTTTTACGTATGGTCAGCAGTCAAGATAATGCACACTTAGTTAAAGTATTTGTGGCACCTACTATGAAATTTATGGAATGGCGTGTCGCAGTTCAAACACAAACTCACGACTATGTCGGACGCAGTTATGGGACAAACGTCGTTTTCGCTGATAAAGTGAAACGTCAACCATTCCCTGATGAAGAATTAATGCAGGTATTACGTAACGACCCTAATATCAAAGCGTTTTTAAACTTCTCTTCTATATACAGATGGGATACTCGTCGTTTAAGCGATAATATTCTTGAAGTCCGCTTCATCGACTTACGTTATTTAAACAAAGATCACTATTCTTTCGTAGCGATTGTACATTTGGACCAAGACTTAAATATCACCCATTCATACACAGGTTGGGTCTTTAGTGAACAGAAATTGATGAAAAAACTTTATACACATTAATAAAAGAACGAGAACAAAATGTATCAACTACACTTTGTTCTCGTTTTATTTTTTCTATGATTATTTTAATATACCTAAACTCATTTGATTAATGATCAAAATTGGAGTTTTTCACCTTTTCAGGTTCAGCCGTATTTTTTAAATGAATAGAACGATTAGTTGTCATTCTAAACTTCTCATATGCGATATGTGGTCTTAGAATATATAATAATAGACTTGCGATCCCTAACCATACAATAAAGAAGAAATGATAAGGTATATTGCCCAAACTATTAACACCGATAATCACAGCTTCTTCAATACCAGAAACTAAATAAAATAATGGATTCAACATTAAAATATGCATCCAAATTGATTTATGTGGACCTGGAATGAAAAAGATCGGTACGATAATGAACATAACCGCAAATACGATATAGAGTGTCATATCAAAAATATTGTAACGGCTGATCATTCTTACTAAACCTAATACTTGCGAAACAATCATCACAAATAAATTCCACATGACCCAGTAAAAGCCAATAGCCCAAAATGAACTATCTAAGTTGACGGGTTTGACCAGGACAACTAATGCGATAGAAAGTAATAATCCTACTGAAAAAATCAGTGTATAGATAATACTTTTAAAAGCGGTTGGATAGTCATAGCTCTTATATTCATAATAATCTCTGCGATAACGCATTGTGTTGAAATATAAAGTAACAAGTGTCCAAGATAATGTGATGAAACCGATGAAGCGGTAATACCACACAGCTTGTGTTTCTTCTGTCGCATTAATGATTTTTAAAAACAGCAACATTACGAGTAATAACAACACTGAAGCTACAAGCGGAATCGCGAACCATCTCCAATTCCGCTTCAAACTCCCCATTAAATGTTTCATCATTTGCGGCAAGCTATAATAAAAATTTATCAATTTATCTATCAAACGGTCTCACCTACAATTCTATATAAATCCATTTATTATCTTTCAAATCAGCAATAAAGTAACCATTGCCTGATTTTGTGACCCAGTAATCCCCTTGAATATCAAACTTATCTTTTAATTTGTCTTTATCAACAATCGGGAATACAAATCCTGTTAAATGATCATTATCATTGAACAATAAATCTACAGGCTGTTGTGTGACTGGCGCAACAAAACGTTGATCTTTCTCAGGAACTAAACTTTTAACTGCTTTCTTATGAGATTGTCCTAAGTGACTATTATAGAAATCTATATAATTAATATAATTAGATTTCATGTAATCTTCGAGTGTATCTTTACTATGTCTTTCATAAAGACCTGCTGGATTGAAATGATATAATTTATTTTTACCAATTACATAAGATTTATCATCGATAACCAGTCGATATTTATTATCATTTTCTCCAGTAATCGTCACAAATGTATATTTCGGCAGCTTCACTTTTTGTTTATGGTCAATCCCTTTAACTTCAATATTGTTATTCATCACAATACCGTAGGTCAAAGTCTCATCAAATACACCTTTTTTCTGAGCTTGTAATTTACTTTGTTCAGTGTTTTGCGCAAAATGCACAATCCCTAAATTGTTAAACAACAATACCGCTGTAAAAATAAAGCCGACCAGTAACAAAACACTCCAACCGATAACACGTGCCAAGAAAGGTGTCGGTTTTGCGTGTTTATAACGTTCAATTCGTTTGAAGTTATAAGACATTTCAGGAATACGCGTACGTTTTTCTTTCCAGTCTACATCAAACTGCGCTTTTTCTTCTTCAGTTTTTAATGATTGACGGTCTCGTTCATGTTCTTTAAATGCAGGCAACACACGACTCAATGGACCTTCCATACGTAATTGGCCATGTGAAATCCATACGGCATAGTTACATACTGCCTGGATAATCTTTAAATTATCATCGATTGTAATCATTGTAAGTTCATCATCTATGTAATCTTGAGAAAGTGTTATGGCTTTCTCCATAAATGCATCATCCAATTCACTTAATACATGATTAAAGATAATGATATCTGCTTTAGACGTACGTGCTAAACTTACAATTAATTGTGCATACTCACGATCAGTTAACTGGTAAACTAGCTTATCTTTCTGCTCATATAAATCAGCATAGCGCAAAATTTGTTCGACTTTATATCCAGAAACCGTATATGTAAATAATTCCACTGCATTTTGAACAAGTGCAGTCACCGTTTCTTCGTGTAAATGTTTATCTTCGATATCTCCGAAATATAAACTGCCGTTACGTCGGATACGCCCTTTATCAGGTTTAACTTCACCGGCTAAGATTCTGCCGATTAACGTTTTCGACGCACCAGGCTCCCCTATAATACCTAATGATTCTCCTTGATATAAGTGAAGTGACACATTATTCAATTCGATATCTTCAGCATCATAACCATACGGCAGATACCATTTTTTTCTATTCTTTTTACGATAATAATGTGTAATATTCAGTAATTTTAATACAATCGAACTCGCCATAATTTCTACATCCTTCTAAAGTTTTAATAATGCGACTGGGATGCCTTCTTCACTTAGCCCGCTATGCAGGATTTTGCCCCATGCAAAGACACCTTTCAAACGATCTACACGCATATAACGTTTCGTACCATCATTTAATTCATAAAGTTTACCGAATTCAATTTTATCTGTATCTACTAAGTAACTTTCCGCAATGATGACTTTTGTACGGTAGACATCATATTCATTTAAAATGCCGTTCATTTCTGCTTTACGCATTTTTTCTTTATATTTTTGTATTTCATTTAGAATTTCACTCTTAGTCATTTCGCTTAAACTTTTCTCAGTCATCACTAATCCCGCTTTCTCTTAATTTATCTTTAATTGTATCATACTCATAGCCTTTTCTGAGAAGTGCTTCTATTGTTTTCATCACAAGTTGTTGCCCGCTATATTTGCGTTCATTTTTACGATACACTTTTTCTAATTCCTTTTGCAATAAAGCATCAATTTCATCTGTATCTGGTTCAAAATCTAAGGCTTGCATCGCTTCATTAATCATCTCGAATGAATAGCCTTTTTGTAATAATGATTGTTTCACTTTATCTGTCCGCTTCTTCATCGGCCCTTTCTTTTGATGCATCAATTTATCAGCAAGCGCAACGATATCTTCAAGCGGTTGTTCTTGTTCATAACGTTCGCCATAATCTTCAATAATATTCTTTTCGACTCCGGCTTTATAAAGCTTTTGTTTGTAAATTTCAGGCCCTTTATCAGTAGTCCGAATCATAGTATTTTTTAAACTTTCCGCATAATCTTGATGATCAATATAGCCTTCTTGATGACAATAAGCAATGACTTCTGCAATAGCTACCTCATTGATTTCATGTTTTTGTAAATGTGTAATGACTTCTTGTTCAGTTCTTTTACGATATGAAAGATATTGAACAGCGTAATGTAACCCTAAGCGATAATGCTCATACTTTTGAATATGCATCATATCTTCAGCAGTGAGCGCATCGCCTTTTTTTAAATTAAAGTGTACTAAAGTATCCATATCGATACCCATCTCAAAGGCACCGTCTAAGTATAAATTAAACCGCTCTTTATTTTTCTTTTGAACTTCAATCATTGTAATTTTAGGCATGGTCTCACCTCTTCTCTTAAATTCATAACGGTATCGATACTTATTGTAAAACAAATGCATGTACTTTTATAGCATTATCCTCCTGAATTTACACAAGTAACATACATTGTCTCTTTTAAGCATGCGGCATATAAAAAAGGCAATGCAGCTGAATATACTGATTGCCTGAAATCGCATTAAACGCCTAACTGAGCTAATGCTGTTTTATATTGTTCATCGTTGATATAACCTTGCTGCTTCATCTTTTCTAAATTGATTTTGACACGGTTAATATAGTTCTGTGACATATTATTGACATCATATACACTTGGCGCATTAATTTTACTTGCTAAAATGGCACTTTGAAGCACACTAATCGTCGGCATATTTTGACTGTTTGCGACGGTCGTTGTACCAAAGTAATGATTTGCAGCACTTTCAATAGTATATTGATTATCACCAAAATAAATATTATTAACGTAAAAGCTCAATATCTCTTCTTTAGAATATTCCCGTTCCATACGCGATGCGACCAATATTTCTTTCACTTTCCGTGTAAAACTTTGTTCATTTCCATAATAATAATTCTTAACAACTTGTTGACTGATTGTACTGCCACCTTGTACCGATTGATCACTTAAAGTCGTGAACAGTGCTCTAAATATACCTTTCACATCAAATGCGCCATGGTCATAGAATCGCTCATCTTCCATAGCGATAAAAGCGCCTTTAGTATAATTCGGCATATCATCGATTGGAACAAACGTAGATTTATTTTCAATGATTTTTAAGTCCTCTACATTGGCACGTGATGACAATGCATACATCACACCAAAGAAGAGTGCAATTACAATAATGAGTCCAATAAGTAATTTTAAAAATAGCCCTTTGCTTTTTCTTTTTCTCGGCGGTGTACCTACGGGTTGATAATAAGTATTATAATGGGGTGTATTCTGTGTGCCTCTTGTTGTCTCACGTTGAGACCTCGATAGCCTTTTGCTTCTTTTCATACACAGATCTCCTCAATCTATTTTAGTATTTCACACATATTATAATTGAGAACTGTTTGATATGAAATAAGAATTATACGTTTTGACACAAAATCGGTCTTGAGTAGTACACATGGATACTCCTGGATATGTAAAAAACCGGAATATCTCATAGATATTCCGGCTAAGCTTATAACTGCTTATTTTTCATTATTTTTTAATGCGTCAACAATTGCTTTGTTGAAGTCATCTAAATCATCAGGTGTACGGCTTGTTACAAGATTTTTATCAACGACTACTGATTCATCTTTAACATGTGCACCTGCGTTTTCTAAGTCTTTACGTACGTTTAATACCGCTGTTAACGTACGGCCATTTAAATCATCAGTATCAATTAATACTTGTGGACCATGGCAAATCGCAAAGATTGGGTCATCTTCTTTGATAAATGCTTTTGCGAATGTACCATATCTTCCTTCTACGTCTCCACGTAAATGGTCTGGTGAGAATCCGCCTGGAATTAATAATGCTGAATAATCGCTTGGTTCAGCTGAGCCGATATCTACATCAACTTTAGCTTTTGTACCGTGTTTACCTACGACTTCTTCTCCAGCTTCTGAGCCGATAATCACTGTATTGTAGCCTGCTTCTTCGATTGCTTCTTTTGGACTAGTTAATTCAATATCCTCAAAGTCATTACCTAAAATAATTGCTACTGTTTGTGCCATTTATTTATCACCTTTCTATTCTATACAATAAATTGTATTCAGAATTACTTTTGTCTTTGATTGTACTTATTGTATAGACCAAAATGTCATGATTTAAACATAGAAAGTATGAGACCTTACTTCTCACGTTGATAAAGTTTTACTTTTTCTTCTAATTGGTCCAGTAAACCAATCCATTCATCAACATCTTCAACACTGACTTTATCTGGATCCACATGATCAATTTCATCTACAAATTCAGATAATCTCGTTTTAATGTTCGTAATTAATTCATTTTCGCTCATTTTCATGATAAGGCTCCTTCTTTAAAAATATAATCCTATTCTAACATGCGATTGACAAAATTCACTAGAATATTAATAATATGGAATGACTCATCTTTTGTGATTTGAATCTTTCACTTCACATTACCCCTTTTTTATTAAGAAATACATTGTACAGAAAGAAGGCAAAATTATGATTGGCCAATCTACGAATATTAAAAAGCCGATTACTATAGCAAATGATCCTTGGGAGGCATACAACGATGTCGAAGCGTTCGGCAGCTTGCAGTTAAGCAATATTGAATTCACCACAACGAATTTATGTAATATGCGCTGCAGTCATTGTGCTGTCGGTTATACCTTACAAACAAGAGATCCTGAACCGCTTCCAATGGAATTAATGTTTAAACGTTTAGATGAAATTCCTAATTTACGTACCCTATCTATTACAGGCGGCGAACCGATGTTTTCTAAGAAATCAATTCGAAATGTGGTTAAACCGCTATTAAAATATGCCTATGATCGCGGTATTTATACACAAATGAACTCTAATTTAACTTTGCCGCAAGATCGCTATTTAGATATTGCTGAATACATAGACGTGATGCATATTTCACACAACTGGGGAACAACGGATGAATTCGCTACAGTTGGATTCGGCGCAATGGAAAAACAGCCGCCGCTTAAAGCAAAACTCAAACTTTATGAACAAATGATTGAGAATTCTAGAACATTATCTGAACAAGGCATGTTTGTCTCTGCTGAAACGATGTTGAACCAAAGCACGAAACCTTACCTTGAAAAAATTCATCGTGAAGTGGTAAATGATATGAAATGCAGTCGACATGAAATTCATCCGATGTATCCATCTGATTTTGCGAGTCAGCTTAACGTACTTAGTTTGAAAGAAATTAAAGAAACTATACGTCACCTTTTAGAAATTCGTGACGAATCTGTATGGATGTTGTTTGGGACACTACCGATTTATCCATGCATTCAAGATGAAGACGATGCACAATTATTCAAACAACTGCGTTCAGCAAAAAACGTCAGCTTACGTAATGATCCAGACGGCCGCAGCCGTTTGAACGTCAATGTCTTTACTGGCGATGTGATTGTGACGGACTTCGGCGATGAGACAGGTTCTATTTCTAATATCCAAACCGATCGTCTTACAGATGTTTTCGACAAATGGCTCGCTTCAGACTTAGCACAAAGTTTGAATTGTCATTGTGCACCGGTACATTGCTTAGGACCGAACTTACTTGTAAAAAATATGTATTATCCAAATACTGATTTCCGAGAAAAAGAAAAAATGATGCATCGCATCTTCCAGCAACAATAACGTTAATAATACAAAATGGCATCTCAACACTTCATTTTATGTTGAGATGCCATTTTTAATTGCTTATTTTATTCAATATGTCGTCTTCTCGTTAAGAACTCTAAGGTATCTTTACTTTCTTGACGACGTTCTTTTCTGCGTTTTACACGTGCAGGCGCAGTACTATGGAACCATTCTTGAATTTCACCTTCAGGATAAACATCTGGTACTTCTGTTGGTTTGCCGTTTTCATCTAACGCTACAAATGTTAAGAAGCTGAGTGCTGCCATATGTTTTTTATCATTGATGATATCTTGAAGAATGATTTGTACACAAACTTCCATTGAACTTGAACCAGCGTATGAAACCATTGCTTCATATGAAATAATATCTCCATTACGAATAGGTAATAAAAAGTCCACTGAATCTGTAGAAGCTGTAACAACTGGCGTACTGCTGTGTTTCATAGCGCAGATTGCCGCAATTTCATCAATGTTCGCCATTAAGAGTCCACCGAACATAGTATGATGATGATTCGTATCTTGCGGATATACTTGACGATCTTTTACAGTTTTTGATGCTGACATTGGTTTACTTTCTCTTTGTTCCACAATTGATCTCCTTTATGAATTGATTATATTTATTTTAGTAAGCCCAGTTACCGTCTTTAAACACAATCTCTTCTTCCCCATCTTGCGTGATACCATAAATCGTTAAATCTGCGCTGCCAATCATGAAGTCTTCATGAATAAACGCATCATTTAAACCTTCTTCTGTTAATTGTTCACGTGTCATTTCTGTACCGCCAATTATCGTAAACGGATAACCAGCGCCTAATGCGATGTGGCAAGAAGCATTTTCATCTAACAATGTGTTATAAAAGACACGATTACGATTTGAAATCGGTGAATCGTCTGGAACTAACGCGACTTCCCCTAGATATCTTGAACCTTCATCAGTATCAAGTAAGTCACGTAATACTTCTTCCCCTTTTTCAGCAGAAAAATCTACAACTTTGCCATCTTTAAATGTAAGCGTAAAGCCATCGATCAGCGTTCCGTTATAGCTGAGCGGAAGTTTATTTGTCACATGACCGTTTACACGATTACGATCAGGGGCTGTAAATACCTCTTCAGTTGGGATATTGGCAATAAATTCTTGTCCATCATTTGTGAAACTTGTCGCATCTTGCCATAAATGATTCTTAGGCAAGCCAATTGTTAAATCTGTACCTTCTGAAACATAGTGAAGTGCTGAATATTGTTTGTTTTGTAGATATTTAGCGTGTTCACTTAAGTTTTGGATATGTTGATTCCAGTTTTCAATCGGATCATTACCATCTACACGAACAATGTCTAATAATTCATCAATGAATTTTTCATAAGCTGCTTCAGCATCTAATTCAGGATAGACACGTTGTGCCCATGCTTTGTTCGGATATACGACTACACACCATGGTAAGTCATTATTTTGAATTGCTTCCATATATCCTTTGAATCCTTTTGAATAAGCTTTGCCGAAAGCTGCTTTTTTAGCACTATCTGCATTACTTAATAAATCAGGGTCAGAACTCATTAAAGCTAAGTTCGCAGCACCACGTTTTACATAATCCATACGTTCTTCAATATCATAATCTTTCAAATCATTTTCTTCGAAGTATTCTACAGATTCATGTTCAAATTTTAAACGTCTTAATGTATCATCTGCATATTTTACTCTTACATCAGAAGCGCCGCGTTTGTATGCTGCCTCAACGATATCATGCGTTAATTCTAAAGCATCTACTGATGAACGAATAAATACTGGTTGCCCCTCTTGCACATTCATACCGACATCTACGATAAGTTGTGCATATTGTTTTAGCTTTTCTTGTAATTGTGACATAACAAAGTTCCTCCTTATTCTGACTGCTGTTTGTTCTTACGATTGTCGTAGTTCGCCTAATTCAGATGCGATGGCAGTCACTTCACTTGGTGAAAATTTTTCTTTTGAAGTAACAAAGCTATGAATTTCTTTGATTTTAGCTTCATCTGCATCTTCAAATTTATCAGGATCGATTAGATTAACGTTTACCACGTTTAGTTTCTCTCTGATATCAATGATCATATCTCTATTTGTTTCTGACATTTAAATCACCTCTTTATGTTTATATATTATCAAACTCAACAATTCCTGAAAACTTTTGATAATTTACTCTTTAGATGTTGGTTAAAAACCGATAAGATAATATTATATGGGTTATTTCATCAGAGTTCGGGTAAATATTATCTATGGAACGTTAGGTATACCTTGTATCTATGTTCATCATACGCTTTATTTATCCGGCTGAAAAATAATTTGGAGGTAAAATATGACTACAGTAGCATTTGTCTGTTTAGGCAATATTTGTCGTTCTCCAATGGCTGAAGCAATTATGAAACAACGTCTGAAAGACCGCGGTATAGAAGGCATTGAAGTTGTCTCACGCGGTACAGGCAGTTGGAATTTAGGCCAAGCACCTCACGAAGGAACACAACGCATTCTAAATACTCACAACATACCTTTTGACGGTATGATCAGTGAACTATTTGAATCTACGGATGACTTTGATTACATTATTGCGATGGATCAAAGTAATGTGGATAACATTAAGCGTATCAATCCAGAGTTGAAGGGCCAATTATTCAAATTGTTGGAATTCAGCGATATGGAAGAACAAGATGTACCTGATCCTTACTATACAAATAATTTTGAGGGTGTATTCGATATGGTACAATCATCATGTGATAATTTAATTGATTACATTCTTAAAGACACAAATTCTAAAGAGGGGTAGATAAATTATGAATAACAAATTAGTACCAGGCATTTTATTAGGCGCTTTAGTCGGCGGAGCAATTACATTAGCTGACAAAAATACGCGAAATGCATTAAAAAGCAGTATTCAGAACTTAAAAGAAGGTAAACGTTCTGACAGAGGACCTTCAAAAATCAGCGTAATCAAAGAAGAAGTTCTTTACTGGAAAGATGCTATCGAAGAAATTCGTCGCAATAACCCAGAATTAGAACGTGCATTGAAAAATGCGAAAAACACGTTACAAGAGCGTAAACAAAACGATAAACACTTAAACTAATTATAGGTTTAAGAGCATTACAATGCGTTGACTATAGGGATAAACTTAAGTGAGTTTTACTCATCTAAGTTCTATCCCCCTTTTTTCAACTCATTGACCAACTGAATATAGTAATAAAGGAGTACATGTTATGTCTCATTCAAATGAAAAAGACAAAAATAATAAAAAAGAAGGGATTTTTCAAAAAGTAAAAGAAAAGTCTGAGGGTATTACACACGAAGATCATAATAATTATGTGGCACCCCAAGAATTCAAATCTAAGTCACCAAAAAAATCAAATCAGACATTCTTTGTAGCTAGAAATAACAAACCTGCTAAATATACGAAAGATTCCAATTTCTTTTCATTTTTAATTTATCGAATTGGTAAAGATGATGCGACAGGCTTAGCAGCACAGCTTTCATATTACTTTATGTTATCACTGTTCCCTATGTTGCTATTCTTGCTTTCACTTTTACCATTATTCCAAATCGATAGAAATAAAATTGTCGGTATGATTGCAAAAAATGCACCTGCTTCTACAGCGGATCTACTGACAGGTATTATCGAAGATATTATGAAAAATGCCAGCGGCGGTATTTTATCAGTAGGTTTGATTTTGGCACTTTGGTCTGCCTCAAATGGTATGACAGCCTTAATGAACGCGTTCAACGTAGCATATGATGTTGAAGACGGCAGAAACCCTATCGTATTGAAATTAATCAGTGTGCTATTCACTGTGATTATGGGTGCAGTATTTATTGCGGCCTTAATCTTACCAGTTTTCGGTCAACAAATCGGTCATTTATTATTTGGTCCGCTTGGACTTGATAGCCAAGTGAAATGGGTATTTAGTATTTTACGATTCTTATTACCATTTATCGTGATTTTCTTATTATTCTCAACACTATATGCCCTAGCACCGAATATCAAAATTAAATTCAAATCTGTATTACCAGGTGCACTTTTCGCATCAATAGTATGGATTCTAGGTACTGCAGCGTTTGGTTTCTATGTTTCAAACTTCTCAAACTACTCTAAAACATACGGCAGTATCGGTGGTATCATCGTGTTAATGTTATGGCTATATATCACTGGTTTCATCATCATTGTCGGTGCTGAGATCAATGCGATTATTAACCAACGCAGAACATTGAAACACGGAGATTCACTTGAAGAACGTGAATTTGAACGTGCAGAAATGCAGAATCCTCATACTGAAAGATAATCATATTACTTAAAGAGCAAGTCACTTTGTATAAAATCAAAGTTGATGTTGCTCTTTTTCTTTTATTTTTTAAAAACATGTTATTTTATGTATTCATTAGGGTATGATAATATTTGGTTAGTGACATTTTTGTGAACTAGTCATGACAGTCAATTCATCTTGATATAACAAAACAACTAAATTCAGGATACAGGAAGTGTAAATAAGATGACATTATTAGACAGTATTTTATCTTACAATAAGGAATTTGTGGAAAACAAAGAGTTTGAAAACTATTCCACAAGTAAAAAACCAAATAAAAAAGCAGTATTATTCACTTGTATGGATACACGTTTACAAGACTTAGGCACAAAAGCTTTAGGTTTTAATAACGGAGATTTAAAAGTAGTCAAAAATGCAGGCGCTATTATTACGCATCCATACGGTTCTACAATTAAAAGTTTATTAGTTGGTATTTATGCATTAGGTGCTGAAGAAATTATTATTATGGCACACAAAGACTGCGGCATGGGTAGTTTAGACGTAAATACTGTAAAAGATGCAATGAAAGAACGTGGCGTTACTGATGAAACGTTTGATATTATCAAACACTCTGGTGTAGACGTGGACAACTTCTTAGAAGGCTTCGAAAACGCAAGTGATAATGTTAAACATAATATTGATATGCTTTATCATCATCCATTATTTGATAAAAAAGTACCAATTCATGGTCTTGTGATTGATCCGCATACTGGCGAATTAGAATTAATCCAAGATGGCTATGAACTGGCAGAAAAAAATAAATAGTACATAAACTGTATTATGGATAATACAAAGGCAAGATTGAAAGCACTCATTTTCAATCTTGCCTTTTCTTTTATTGAATTAAATCATGTTGGAATGCGTAAATAACAGCTTGTGTTCTGTCTTGAACTTCTAGCTTGCTTAATATATTACTCACATGTGTTTTAACTGTTTTAATCGTAATATGTGACGCACTAGCGATTTCTTGGTTAGAATAACCTTTTGCGATTAACAATAAAATTTCCATTTCTCTATCTGTTAATAATTCATATAATTCAGCACGTTGATTCATGCGATTACGCATTTTAACAAGTACTTCCGCTTCAAACACCGCTTCGTTACGATATGTTTTACGAATCGCTTCTGCGATATCACTTGCGCTCGTCGTTTTTAGAATATAACTGTCTACCCCAGCGTCTAAAGCACGATACACTTCATTATCCTCAATATAACTTGTCAGCATCAATACTTTAATCTGAGGTAAATCTTTTTTAATCTGCATTGTAGCTTCTACGCCATCCATGTCTTCCATCAACAAATCCATCAAGATTAAATCAGGCTGCAATTCATGAGCTTTTTCAATTGCTTCTTTACCTGATTTGCCTTCCCCGACGACTTCTATATCAGGTTGTGTAGATAAATAACTTGAGATGCCGATACGAACCATTTCGTGGTCATCGACAAATAATACTTTAATCGCCATCATTTTCCTCCTTATTCAATGGAGCCTTCACTTCAATTCTTGTCCCTGCCCCAGGCAAAGAAACAATATGCAGTGTTGCCCCGATTTCTAATGCTCGCTCTCGCATATTCTTCAATCCATAGCTTTTCTCCATTTTTTCATCTACATCAAAGCCTTTACCATCATCTTGAATACGCAATAACAGATAATCATCTTTATTAAATAAATCTATCGTTAATTTTGTGCCTTCTGCATGTCGCAGTGTATTGGAAATCCCTTCTTGGGTGATACGGAATAAATGATCTTCTATGCCTTTTGGTACCTCAAAGTCTTCAATATCATAAACTACTTTCATAGGCACTTTCTTTTGTAAGTCCACAACAAGATCTTTAATTCCTTCCCCAAGTGAGCGATCTTTTAAGCCAAGCGGTCTTAAATGTAATAACAATGCACGCATTTCTAGTTGCGAATCTTGTACCATCTTTTCTAGTGTCGGAATTTGCTGATCAAGCGGCGGTTCAAGTGGTGATTCCTTAATCGCCGATAACATCATACTTGCCGCAAATAATTGCTGACTAACTGAATCATGCAATTCTCTAGCTAAACGCTGGCGTTCATCTTCTATAATTTTCTTCACTTTAACGTCATTTAAATTATATGTTTCGTTGGTCAAATCTTGTGTTTTAATACGTAGTCGATGTAACTCTTGGTTTAATGGCACAAGTGTATGATAGATATCCAAAGTTTCTTGGTAGAGTTCGATATTTTGATCATTAATACCGACAACTTCCCCTTCAATGGAATGTTCAATTTGTGTTTTAATCCAATCATTTTGTTCGTTCACTTTATACGCTAACACAGAACCAACAATAATACTCATCAAAATCACTATAATATTTAAAAATAAGAAAACAGGAATGCCGAAAATCTGCGTGTAAAACATTCCTTGAAAGTAGATGATGTTGACGAATACTTTGTCTATAAAAAAGAAAATCGCTAATATACTATAGTTCAATATCAGCATCGAACCGATGGCTCTGATATAGTGGTTCATCTATAAACCACCTCAACATCACCAATAAATGTCGAAGTATAAATATTGATGTTATAGTTTTCTTCTTTTGTTTCTTCAGTCATTTGGATATGATTATTTTCAATCTTAACCGTATTCTGATTCACAGTCGCATTACCATAAAATGCTGCTGCGTGAAGATTGATATTGTAATTCATCGGCACAATAATTTGAATCTTACCAATGAAGTGTCTCATCACAATCGTGTTATTTTCTTTAATATTTGCTGCTTTCGTTAAATCAATATGGATATCGCCAATGCCATGTTGAATTTGCAAGTCTTCCCACTTATAAACATAAACAGGAGTTCTTTGATTACCGAACCATTTTTGTTTAATAAATTGCGGTGAAGTAACTTCTTCATCAGAAGCAATAATCTTCATCGGTTTAAATTTGAAGACGATATAACGAATAATAATCAGCACTAAGAAAATAAAAAGAATAATAATCGTATATTTGTTAGAGAGCAGTGTAAAGGCAATCATTAATACACCAATCCAAAAGGCCAACAGACCTCGGACTTTATGGAAATAAAGATAGCCTACGTACATTAAGATAATCCCTAATAATAATACGAGAATAAAGCCGATTTTTTCAAAAAAGATATAGTAAAAATTGGCTATAATCATTAATGCTGTAAATATTATCAACATCTCAGTTGAGATATACTTATTGGTCATGTTTCGCCACCTTTTCTATGCAACTAAACTCATTTGTGCAATCATATCACATTCTCTTTCAAGCGTAATACGTGTTTTATTTTGCTCTGATAAATCTGCTTCAATTCTTGCACAATCAGATTCTGCTTCGTTTAAGTCATGCATTAATGCAGACAACTCTGCATTATTAATATTTTCCATGCGTTGTACATTACTGATTTGATATTGATCCATCAAATCGATGTATTTATTTTCTACTTCAGTCGTCAATTGTTCAATATATGCCACGATATTTTGTCTTTTGCGGTTTAAATAAGCGATATATTGTTTAGTTGAATGTAACTTTCTGTTTAAATGCGCTTGGCAATTCGTAATACTGTATTTAACTGTAGTGTGATAAAGTTTGTCTAAATAAATTGCTATGATATTCATGGAATCACCTCATTTATGATTGATTCCATTATAAAATAATTCCAGACGCCTCACGATAGGCTCTGGAACCATTTTACTTTCATACTTTAGTCCTAATTCCCATGATACCAAGGAATTATTCTTCTGTTTTATCTATTTTCGTTGTTAATAATGGACCATCTTTCGTCACAATAACCGTATGTTCGATTTGTGCGACATAACTTTTATCGCTTGTTTCAAAAGCCCATTCATTTTTACCTTCAGTTACAAATGTTGCATTAGAAGAAATGAAAGGTTCTACTGCAATCACAGTACCTTCTTTTAGTAATGTTTTATCTTTTGGATCATAGTAGTTTAGAACGTAATTAGGTGCTTCATGTAGTGAACTGCCTACACCATGACCTGTTAAGTTACGGATAACTTTCAAATCATTTTTACGTGCAGTTGCGTGTACTGCTTTACCGATTTGACTTAGTTTGCTACCTGGTTTGACTTTTTTCATTGCATTGTCAAACGCTTCTTCAGCAACTTCACATACTTTTTGTTTCATCGGGTCACTTGGTTCACCCACAACAAATGAAATACCAGTATCTGCATAATATCCATTTTTTAATGCAGATACATCTATATTAACTAAATCCCCTTCACGGATTTTGCGTTTACCTGGAATACCATGTGCCACTTCTTCATTTACACTGATACAAGTTTGACCAGGGAAATTTTCATCATGGATAGGTGCAGACAAAGCACCGTGTTGTTCAAATAAATCTTTAGCAATGTTATCTAATTCTTTAGTTGTTACACCCGGTTTTGTTGCTTCTTGCATTGTATCTCTGACTAATGCACAAATATATCCGATTTCTTTTAAGCCTAATAATTCTTCTTCTGTTTTTACAATCATGTGCGATCCCTTTCCTTATTCAATAATTGATAATGCAGCGCACGTGCGCTTATATGTCTCATTATGATACGAAATTATCATAATTAACACTCATTCTTTCTTATTATAGCAAAAAATGTTTGTTATACTAAATCTGTAAGAAGCAGTTCATTCGTTAATAACTGCAAATGGAACTATGTTGCAACAAAGTTGCCGACATCAAGTGAGGTAAATTTTTTTATGACACAAGACAAATGGTATCGCAAAATTATCGGCGCAAGAACTATCAAAACTGGACTTGCCACATTTTTGACAGCCTTCTTTTGCATGGCGCTCAATCTTAACCCGATTTATGCCACTTTAAGCGCCATCGTCACCATTGAACCAACCGCAAAAGCATCACTCAAAAAAGGATATAAACGTTTGCCTGCGACTGTTATCGGTGCGCTCTTAGCTGTACTCTTTACGTATATTTTCAGTGATAAATCAGCACTTGCTTATGCGATGAGCGCCACCTGTACAATCTTTATTTGCGCAAAATTAAAATTACATGATGGTATTACAGTTGCGACTTTAACCGCTATGGCCATGATACCAGGTATTGGAGATCATTATTTATTTAATTTCTTCTCACGACTTTTAACAGCGGTCATCGGTTTAGTTACAGCTGGTTTGGTAAACTTAATTGTTTTACCGCCAAAATACTATCATCAAGTTGCTGAGAACGCACAAAAAGTTGAAACAGATATGTATCATCTCTATAGTCTACGTTTAAAAGAATTGGTGAATGAAAAATTTAATTCTACTAAAACTAATCAAAAATTAGAAAAATTACTTTCAGCCATCTTGCGAGTAGACACATTAATTCGTTACCAAAAAGACGAATTAGAATACCACAAAGACCAAGAAGATTGGGTTAAACTTAAAGCACTGTCTAATCGTGCACATACAGATCGCCTGTTTATTACCCATTTATCTAACATTGTCTATTTGCCTAAGAACACTAAGTTTCACTTCACGAAAGCTGAACAAACAGCTATCTTGAACATCGCAGAAAGTATCAGTGAAATTATAGAAACAGGTGGTTTTGAACGTGTAGATGAAGATGCTGAAATATTAAAACGCAGTGTGATTCGTTTAGATGAATTTGAAAAACAACAAGTTAAAAGCCATATCATTTATGAAATTCTCATGACTTATCGTATTCTCGATGAACGTTATGCTTAACAGAAAAGGTCACTTTTTGAACTGATTTTCAAAAAGTGACCTTTTTATTTATATTATAGCTTTTAGTGCTATCTTGTATTTCTTATTTATTTTCAAAGCGATCGACAATGGCTTGTTTAGCCGCTTCTTCCGCAGTATTATCCAATTGACGCGGTTCAAATGGAATACCTTTACGAATACATGCTTGCTCTAATAAGTAATCTGTAATTTCATGGTTCTTCGGTAAAATAGGGCCATGTAAATAAGTGCCTAACAAGTTTTTATAATGAATGCCTTCTTTACCGTCTTCATCGTTATTACCAAATCCATGCGTTACTTTTCCTAATGTATCATAGTTATGATACGTTCTGCCGCCGTGATTTTCAAAACCGACAATTGTTCCGAATGTATCACTTTCAATGACAATATCACCTGTCAGACGTTCTTTTTTAGATTGTGTATAAAAATCTAAAATACCTAGGCCTTCAAGCTCTGTCCCATCAGGTGTGATGTACTTATTACCTAAGAATTGATAACCGCCGCAAATTGTTAATCCAGGCATTCCTTCTTCTATGGCATCTTTCAATTTACTTTTGATTTTACTTAATTCTTTCGTCGCAAGCGCTTGTTCACGGTCACTGCCGCCGCCGATAAAGAAGATATCACATCCATCAAAAGTTACACCTTCTGTTTCATTGACTTCAACAACGTTCAATTTGATATTGCGCCATTTTGCGCGTTGTTTTAATGCGATGATATTACCGATATCGCTATATAAATTCAATTTATCTGTCATAAAATGATATAACGTTAATTCATTCATCTTTGTTCCCTCATTTCAAACGAACGGTTTAATTGCTCTAACATCGGCGCAAGTGATGTATAGTTCGGAATTGCGACAGTTTTACTTGGATAATCCATTGTTTTAGCTGTCGCTTTATAAATATCACGTTCTACAATAACTGGTACATCCACTTCAGCAAGTTTTAAACGTAATTGTAATTCTTCAGCACGATTACCTGTGACAATAATTGCTTCAATATCTTGTTCGCTTAGTTTTTCAAAGTCAGCATCGTAAATCCATGAAATATCTCTGCCATCTGCCGCATGGTCATTTAAGCTGATGACATAGACTTTTTTGCCTTCAAGCTGTTCGCCCATAGATAAACTTGCATTCATCCCTGCTGGGTTTTTCGCCAAATTAATCATAGCTTCTTTTGAACCTGATTTGAAATACTGCATACGTCCATTATCTGATGTATATGTTTCAAAGCCTTTACGGATAGATTCATCATTTAAACCTAATTCACGTAAAACACTATACGCTGCGATGGCGTTATAAGCATTAAAGTCACCAGCAATTTTCATATCGAATGTTGTATCACCAATCGTTAAATGAATAAAAGGTGATACTGTGAACTTAGACACTTCATACTTCGGTTGCTCACGTTTAAAACCACATTCGCAATGATAATGACCGATTTGATTATAGTGAATATAATCATACACTAATAAGCGACCACAGTTCGGACAATATTTGCTTTCATTCATCGTACTTTGTTCAAACTCATGTGCATGTGCTTTCATGCCGTAATAGACATTAGATTCACTCGCAATTTTTAAACGACTCACAAATGGATCATCGGCATTCAATAATAGTTTAATGCCTTTATGACTGATGGCTTCTGCGATGTTGTTAACCATAATATCAATTTCACCGAAGCGATCTATTTGATCGCGGAAGAAGTTCGTGAAGACCATCATTGTCGGTGTCATTTCTTTTAACACTCTTGGTATAGAACCTTCATCGATTTCAATAATCGCGATTTTTGTATCTGATTGAGATTGTACGATGAATGCAGATGTAATCCCTGCAGCCATATTCGCACCTTCATTATTATGAATTATTTTTATATTATTGGCCTTTAATGTATGACCTATTAAATTCGACGTGGTTGTTTTACCGTTTGTACCACTAATAAATACAACATCATCGACTTGTTCTGCTAAATTTCGTAATATATTTTTATCAATTCTTCTGGCTACTTGCCCTGGTAAATCTGTACCGCGTTTCCCTACAGCACGGCTGGCTCTGCGCGCTAACTTGGCTAAGTTGATCGCCGTCCATTGTCTCATTCGCTTCACTCCTCTAAATATCAACCTGAATAATTATAACACGTCTCAGACTTTAATTAAAAATATTCTATAAACACTATCAAAGTCAAACACTTGACTCTCACTTTCCTATCCAGTAGTATTTTATTACTTAAATCATCACATATAGAAAGGTCGAATTACTTTTGAAACACCAAAATGCATTTGTTGCGTTGGACTTTGAAACCGCAAACGGTAAGCGTACAAGTATTTGTTCCGTCGGTATGGTTAAAGTAGTTGAAAATGAAATTATTGAAACGTTTTATACATTAGTGAATCCTAAGGACTACTTTTCTAATCAAAACATCAATGTACATGGCATTAAACCTCAAGATGTTGAAACAGCGCCTGACTTCAATTTTGTGTTTCCTTACATGATGCAGTTTATAGATAATTTACCAGTTGTTGCGCATAATGCCGCATTTGATATGACAGTAATGCATGCCAGCATTCAAGCCTTAGGTTTACAGACACCTAATATGACTTACTTCTGTTCACTACAACTTGCTCGTAGAACCATTAATAACCGACGATACGGTTTAAAATACATGATGGATTATTATCATTTAGATTTTCATGGACACCATGATGCTTTAAATGATGCGAAAGCTTGTGCCATGATAACTTTCAGATTACTGAAGCACTACAACAGTTTATCTGACATGCTTGCAGTCTATGGTAAAAATTTAACAGATAAAGGATAACCGATTGAACTTACCTGAATAAATGTTCAACCGGTTATTTTTTTCTAAAGAAAATCATATATCGACATATTTTGATATTCTGTTTTTTCTAAATTACCCACTGTTACTCCAATTAGCCTGATGGGTACCTCTGGATCTTTAAGTTCGTTGTAAAGTGTATAAGCAATATTATAAATATCAATCTCATTTCTAACCGGATCTCTTAAGCTACGTTGTCTCGATAATGTTTCAAATTGATGTGTTTTAATTTTTACCGTTACAGTTTTGCCTGATTTTTGAATACGACTCAATCGTTCTGCTGTCTTCTCACTTAACTCTCTGACTTTCAATAATATTTCTTCATCATCATTAACGTCAGTTGTAAAGGTTCTTTCAGTGCCGACTGATTTACGGATACGATGTGCTTTAACAATATTAGTGCCGCGTCCTCTGGCCTTCTCGTATAATCCATGCCCACGTTTACCAAATATCCGTATTAATTCGCGTTCATCTTTTTCATATAAGTCTTTACCGTTGTAGATGCCATGTTCATGCATAATGGCTTTGGTCGCTTTACCGACACCTGGGAAACCGCCGATATCTAAGTTCATTAATATCTCGTGGACATTTTGATAATTAATAATCATCATACCGTTCGGTTTATTCATACCACTGGCGAGTTTAGCGAGGAATTTATTGTAGGAAATGCCGGCTGAAGCGGTTAATCCGGTCTTTTCCCAAATATCATTTCTAATATACTGTGCAATGGCAGATGCTGGAAGATCCGGACGTACCAGATGCGTGATATCTAAATAAGCTTCATCTAGCGATAACGGTTCAACGACTTCAGTATAACTTTTAAAGATATCCATAATTTCTTTAGAGGTTGCTCTGTAAACATCAAAGCGAGGTTGAATATAATAACCATTCGGACAAAGTTTATGTGCTTGTGCCATTGGCATCGCAGAATGCACCCCATACTTTCTCGCTTCATATGAGGCCGTTGTCACAACGCCTCGGCCACTTGCCTTTCCTCCGACAATGACAGGCTTCCCTCTCAATTTAGGATTATCCCTCACTTCTACTTGCGCATAAAAATAATCCATATCGATATGCACAATACGTCGCTCTTCCATACCATTCACCTCCATTAAACAATGTACTTATCATCTATTATATATTATCTTGGTAAGCTTTAATTATTTATTACCTATGACATGTTTGAATTTCACTAAAATACGATAATTGATTTCAGTAATTATTAATTATATTACATTTACATTACCTTAACAAAAAGAATTCATTTGTTTTTTATTTAACTTTATTATAAAAAGATATAACTAACTAGACTCGAGTACTTAATTGTTCTTTAGTCGCCAAATCATGTTAGAAGGAGGATTCAATATGACAAACGATGAAAACAAAATGAGTCACGAAGAAGTTGGACATAAAGTTGGAGAAAAAACAGCACAAGAATACAGTTCAGAACATTTCCAAGAAATCGACCGCAAAGGCGGAGAAACGACTTCAAAAGAAAATAATGATAACTAATATTCAACAAAGAGGCCGGGGTCACACTTAGCCTCTTTCTTATACATAACTGCACAAAATAAACGAGGCATCTTCTATGTGAAAAAACCTCGTTGTTTCGATATACATAATTTTTGATTATTATCTTTCAAACAATGCTACTGTCTCAATGTGTGTTGTTTGTGGGAACATATCGACAGGCGTGATTTCTTTTACCGCATAGTTTTGCGCAAGAATTTGGGCATCACGTTGTTGTGTAGCTGGATTGCATGAAATATAGACAATGCGTTTCGGATTTAATTCTAACAGTGTGTTTAAGAATGTTTCGTCACAACCCTTACGTGGCGGATCGACCATGACAACATCAGGTTGAATGCCTTGTTGTTTCCAGTCTAAAATCACTGATTCAGCTTTACCGCAGACAAAAGTTGTATTATCGTAGCCATTCAATTGCGCATTTTTCTTCGCATCTTCAATTGCGGCAGGAACGACTTCAACACCATAGACATGTTTCGCTTTATCTGCCATATATAATCCAATAGTACCTATACCGCAATACGTATCAAGTACTGTTTCTTCGCCTGTTAATTGTGCGTATTTCATCGCTTGATTATATAATTTAACTGTTTGTGATGAATTGATTTGATAGAATGACTGATCGCTGATTTCAAATTCCACTGAATCCAACTCATCAATAATTTCATCTTTACCATATAATGTTTTTGATGTTTTGCCCATTATCACATTTGAATGTGTTTCATTGATATTTTGAATGACACTCTTAATATTCGGCATCGCATTGACCAATTTCTCAACAATCGGTTTAGCTTGTTTAAACTTTTTACCGTTCGTCACAAAAATAATCATCACTTCACGTGAGACATGGCCTACTCGAATAATGACATGACGTAATAAACCTTGTTTCTTTCTTTCATTATAAATGGATACGTCATGCTCTTTCAGTAAGGCACGAATCGAACGCATCAATTGGTTTTGAATGCTGTCTTGAATAATACATTCATCCATATCAATAATATCGTGACTGCGTTGGCGATAGAAGCCCATGATCGCATCTTGTTCTTTATTCAAGCCGACAGGAATTTGTGATTTATTTCGATAGTTCCAAGGATTCATCATGCCGATCGTATCATTGATAACCGTTTGCTCAAACTTTCCTTTACGGTGAAATAGATTCACAACTTGATTACGTTTCATTGTTAATTGTGATTGATAATCTAAGTGTTGCAGCTGGCAGCCTCCGCATTTGTTATAGTAAACACATGGAGGCATCACACGTTCAGCACTTTCTTTATGAATCTCTAATAATTTACCAATCGCAAAGTTTTTATTTACTTTGATTAATTTATATTCAATTTCTTCATTAGGCAAGGCATTCGGCACAAAGACTGGGTAACGGTCTATTTTGACTACACCATGTCCTTCATGAGTTAAGTCGATAACCTCGCCTGTAAAGATTTGATTTTTCTTTAATGTTTCCACACTGTAACCTCCATAGAAAAAAGGTCAGGCTTTTGATTAAGTCCTAACCTTTCATCTGCTTACTTCTCTAATCTTGTTCGATTAATTCTTTATTATCTACATTAGCTGGTGTATATACTTCAATATGCTGCTTTAAATTTAAGAAATTGGCAGGTAATTGACCACCATACTCCCCATCTACATTAAGTGGCATTTGTTCAAAAGATGATACATTAACTGATTTTGCTTTCTCATATGTGACTTTCGGATGTTTAATATGTTCCCCTCTTGAAGCTAAAGTCATGATATGACCCAGTTCTGCTAAATTCGCTTTTTCAACGATAATCAACGTAAAATAACCGTCGTCTAATTTCGCATCTGGCACTAATTTTTCAAAGCCTGCCATTGAATTCGTCAATCCAAGTAAAAACAACAGGATCTCACCTTGGAAGACTTTTTGATCATATTCAATACGGACATCTACATTTTTCATTTGCGGCAACATTTCCATACCTTTGATGTAGTAAGCAAATGGTCCAACAAATGTTTTTAATTTACTAGAAGTTTCATAAGAGACTTCAGTAATACGTCCACCTGCAGCTAAATTAATAAAATATCGGCTATTCATTTTACCGATATCTACTTTAACTGTATGTCCTTTAATAATGACATCTACTGCACTTAATATATCAGTGGGTAAATGTAAGGCACGACCAAAATCATTTACCGTTCCCATTGGAATAACACCGATTTTAGGACGATTCGGATGTTCGGCTATCCCATTAACCACTTCGTTTAATGTGCCGTCACCACCAGCAACGATGAGCATTTCATAATCTTCATGCAATGCGCGTTTTGCTTCAATCGTCGCATCTCCTGCTTTTTGCGTTGCATATGCACTTGTTTCAAATCCTGCTTGTTCCATTTTAATCAAGACTTCTGGAAGCATTTTTTTAAACAATTCCTTGCCTGAAGTCGGATTATAAATAATTCTAGCTCGTTTTCTCATAAATAATCCCTCATCATTTTTACTCAATTTCAATTTTAAATGATTTCCGCTTCAGTTGAAAGTATTAATGGTTGAAATCAATGAAATTCGTTTTTGAAACCACCTTATCAAAATAAAAAACCCGCAGAGATTACAATCAGTAATCACTGCAGGTTATACAATCAATTAGCGTTTATCTAATTCTTGTTGTAATAATTTGTTAACGATTTGAGGGTTGGCTTGACCTTTAGACGCTTTCATAATTTGACCGACTAAGAAGCCTTTCGCACGGCCTTTACCGTTTTTGAAGTCTTCAACAGATTGAGGGTTATTATCTAATGCTTCTGTTACGAAGTTTAATAATACAGACTCATCTGAGATTTGAACTAAACCTTTATCTTCCATGATTTGTTTAGCATCTCCGCCATTTTCAGCTAATTCTGGGAAGACTTTTTTCGCAATTTTACTGCTCATAGTGCCGTCTTCAATCAACTTAATCATACCAGCTAAGTTTTCAGGTGTTAATTTTGTATCTTGAAGTTCAACTTGGTTTTTGTTCAAGTACTCATTAACGCCACCCATTAACCAGTTAGAAGTTAATTTTACATCAGCGCCATGCTCAACTGCTTCTTCGAAGAAATCAGACATTTCTTTCGTTAATGTTAAGACATGCGCATCATACGCAGGTAATCCGAATTCTTCAACATATTTTTTCTTACGTACGTCTGGTAATTCTGGAATTGTTTGACGTACACGTTCTTTCCATGCATCGTCAATGTATAATGGTACGATGTCTGGTTCTGGGAAGTAACGATAGTCATCTGAACCTTCTTTAACACGCATTAAGATAGTTTTACCAGTAGACTCATCGAAACGACGTGTTTCTTGAAGTACTTCGCCGCCATTTAATAGTTCTTCTTCTTGGCGTTTTTCTTCATATTCTAAACCTTTACGTACATAGTTGAATGAGTTCAAGTTTTTCAATTCAGCTTTTGTACCGAATTCTTCTTGACTATATGGACGTAATGAAATGTTAGCGTCACAACGTAATGAACCTTCTTCCATTTTACCGTCAGATACGCCAGTATATTGAATAATTGAACGTAATTTTTCAAGGTAAGCATAAGCTTCTTGAGGTGAACGGATATCGGGCTCAGATACGATTTCGATTAACGGTGTACCTTGACGGTTTAAGTCTACTAATGAATAACCATCTTTATGTGTTGATTTGCCCGCATCTTCTTCCATATGAAGGCGTGTGATACCGATACGTTTTGTTTCACCATCTACTTCGATATCAATGTAACCATGTTCCCCGATAGGTTGGTCAAATTGTGAAATTTGGTAAGCTTTCGGGTTATCTGGATAGAAATAGTTTTTACGATCGAATTTAGATTCAGTCGCAATTTCCATATTTAATGCCATTGCAGCACGCATTGCCCAGTCAACGGCACGTTCGTTTACAACTGGAAGCACACCAGGGTATGCTAAGTCGATCACATTCGTATTTGTGTTTGGTTCTGCTCCGAAATGTGCTGGTGATGGAGAGAACATTTTAGAATCTGTTTTCAGTTCAACGTGGACTTCTAGTCCAATGACTGTTTCAAAATGCATCATTAACACTCCTTATAAATTTTGATATGCATCATGTAAGTTGTATTGTTGTTCGAATTGATGAGCGACACGGTAAAGTGTTTTTTCATCAAACGGTTTGCCGATAAACTGTAATCCGATCGGTCTGTTATTAGTTTGTCCGCAAGGTACTGAAATACCTGGTAAGCCGGCAAGGTTAACTGGAGTAGTTAATAAGTCGTTTGCATACATTGTCAACGGATCATTGATTTCTTCACCTAAGTTGAAGGCAGCTGTTGGTGTTGTAGGACCAACGACTACATCATAGTCTTCAAATACTTTGTCAAAGTCTTGACGAATTAACGTTCTGACTTTTTGTGATTTTTTGTAGTAAGCATCGTAGTAACCTGAACTTAACGCGAATGTACCAAGTAAAATACGACGTTTAACTTCTTTACCGAAGCCTTCACTACGTGAGAATTTATAAAGTTCATCTAATGTTTGTGCTTCTTTTGAATGGTAACCATAACGAATACCATCGAAACGAGATAAGTTAGATGAAGCTTCTGATGATGCAATAACATAGTAAGATGGAATACCATAGCCAGTATTTGGTAATGATACTTCTTCTACGATTGCACCTTCACCTTCTAAAATTTCAACAGCGTTACGTACCGCTTCTTTCACTTCATCAGATACACCTTCACCTAAATATTCTTTAGGTAAAGCAATTTTCATACCTTTAATATCTTTACCGATATCTGAAGTGAAGTCATTATCTTCAACTGGAGCACTTGTAGAATCGTTTTTATCTACACCTACAATTGTTTCTAAAACAATTGCATTATCTTTAACATTACGTGTTAAAGGTCCGATTTGGTCTAATGAAGATGCGAATGCAACTAAACCAAAACGTGATACACGACCGTATGTCGGTTTCATACCCACGATACCGCAGTATGCTGCTGGTTGACGAATAGATCCACCAGTATCTGAACCTAATGAGAATGGAACTAAACCTGCTGCTACAGCTGCTGCTGAACCACCTGATGATCCACCTGGCACTGCTTTATGATCGAATGGGTTAACTGTTTTCTTGAAGTAAGAAGTTTCAGTTGAACCACCCATTGCAAATTCGTCCATATTTAATTTACCGATTAATACTGCATTTTCAGCATGTAATTTTTTCATTACTGTTGATTCATAAATCGGTACAAAGCCTTCTAACATTTTACTTGCACATGTTGTTTCTAGACCTTCTGTAATAATGTTATCTTTGATACCCATTGGGATACCGAAGAGTTTACCTTCCATTTGGTCTTTCGCTTGCAATTCATCCAGCTCTTCAGCTTTCTTGATTGCATTCTCTTTATCTAAAGCTAAGAATGATTTAATTGTCGGATCTGTTTCTTCAATTGCATCATAAATATCTTTTACAACTTCAGAAGGTTTGATTTCTTTGTTCTTAATCATTTCGCTTAACTTTTCAACTGATTCATAACGAATAGACATTACGCATCCTCCCCGTTGATAACTGATGGTACTTTAAATTGACCATCTTCTGTTTCTTTTGCATTTTTGAGCGCAAGCTCTTGAGGAATGCCTTTAACTGCTTTATCCTCTCTTAATACATTTTGTAAATCTAATACGTGATACGTCGGTTCTACATCGCTTGTATCAGCTGTATCGATTTGTTGGGCAAAGTTTAGGATTGTTTCTAATGTGTCTTGCATTTCTGTTGTTTCCTCTGGTGAAATATGAAGTTTAGACAAATTTGCAATATGTTCAACTTCTTCACGTGATACTCTAGCCATTAATGAACTGCCTCCTTATTAATACTTCATCATAAAATTGTATCAAAAAAACTGTCAAAAATCTAAATTTTTTAGTTCAAAATACCCACATATCAGGTAATGACTCCCCTTTAACTTAATCATTCTGAACTTCAATTGCAAATCATTACCATTAATTCAACAGAAGCTTTGATGTAATATGAACGTTTATACATTCAAAATTATAAAAATACTACTAATGTGCTTTAAAGCATTGAAAACCTTTTCATTACAGAAAGCGTTTAAAATGCCACAGTTGAGCGGTTTATATTTAACAATGTTATAAAATAACTATTCCCTTTTTTCAGAATTGTTGTATAATAATGCGTATACATTGAATCATCAATGAGAAAAAGGGGGAAACCACGATGTTTATTTTAGGTACTTCAGTGAGTAGCCAAATCGATGCTGACTGGCAAACATACATCATGATTGGTGTATACTTTATCATTCTAGTTATCATCGGTATCTATGGTTACAAACAGTCAACGGGAAATTTAAGCGAATATATGTTGGGAGGCCGAAACATCGGCCCGTACATTACAGCGCTGTCAGCCGGAGCTTCTGATATGAGCGGCTGGATGATTATGGGATTGCCTGGTTCTGTCTATGCGACAGGATTATCCGCAATTTGGATTACGATCGGTTTAACACTGGGAGCATATTTGAATTACTTTATTGTCGCACCAAGATTACGTGTTTACACAGAAATTGCAGGCAATGCGATTACCTTGCCAGACTTTTTCAAAAATAGATTAGATGATCATTCAAACATTATTAAAATTATCTCTGGTCTCATTATTGTCGTTTTCTTTACGTTATATACGCATTCCGGGTTTGTATCTGGAGGTAAATTATTTGAAACTGCATTCGGACTGAATTATCGATACGGCTTGATTATGGTAGCTGTTATCGTTATTTTTTACACTTTTTTAGGCGGTTACTTAGCTGTTTCAATTACTGACTTCTTCCAAGGTGTCATCATGTTGATTGCGATGGTTATGGTTCCAATCGTAGCCTTATTAAAATTAAATGGTTGGGATACATTCTCACAAATCGCAGATATGAAACCTACTAATTTGGACTTATTCAGAGGAACTACTGTTTTAGGTATTATCTCACTCTTCTCGTGGGGGTTAGGTTACTTCGGTCAACCTCACATTATCGTTCGTTTTATGTCGATTAAATCTTTTAAGCTCTTACCAACTGCGCGTCGTGTCGGAATTTTATGGATGGCAGTCGGACTTGCGGGTGCATGTTTAGTCGGTTTGACTGGTATCGCATTTGTGCCAGACTACAATGTTACACTTCACGATCCAGAAACACTATTTATTATCATGAGTCAGATTTTATTCCATCCATTAGTCGGTGGCTTCTTATTAGCAGCCATTTTAGCAGCAATTATGAGCACGATTTCTTCACAACTGCTTGTAACATCAAGTTCATTAACTGAAGACTTCTATAAATTGATTCGTGGTAAAAAAGCAAACGCACAAAAACACGAAAAAGAATTTGTATTAGTCGGTCGTTTGAGTGTTATGGCTGTAGCGATTGTCGCAATTTGGATCGCATGGTCACCTAACGATACGATTTTAAACTTAGTTGGTAACGCTTGGGCAGGCTTCGGAGCTTCATTTAGTCCACTTGTTTTGTTCTCACTTTATTGGAAAGGTTTAACAAGAGCTGGCGCAGTCAGTGGTATGATAGCAGGCGCATTAACTGTTATTGTTTGGATTGTCTTCATCAAACCAATGGCTGATGTTTCAGAAATCTTCGGTATGTATGAAATCATTCCAGGGTTTATTATGAGTGTCGTAGTTACTTACTTGGTCAGCAAGTTTACACAAAAACCAAGTACACGTACAGTCAATGAATTAGATGAAGTTAAACAAATTTTGCATAGCTAATTAAAAAATCATTATCAATACAAAGGGCAGGAACTTCTCGTTCCTGCCCTATTTGTGTTATAAATAGTTGCATTTCCTTTTCACTTAATCTGCTAAGCTTATAGCTTAGTTGTTTGAATCATCATGTTTCGCATAAGATTGGCTAGTGATTTGACCACCATTCACAATCACATCTTCCTTAGGGAATGGCGTTTCATCAAAGAAGTGTGTTAATAAATCTTTAACACCTTTTTCAATACGTAATTGTGCTTCAACAACCATACCTGAATAATGAATAGTCATCGCATTACGCGGCATCGTTCTCCACGGATGATCTGAAGGTGCAGGTTGTGGATACCATACATCTCCACCATAGCCTTGAAGATGATTTTCTTCTATCATTTTAACTACTTCTTCTTTGTTTACTATCTTACCGCGTGCACAGTTTACAATATAGCTGCCATCTTTCATTTGACTGATTGTATTATAATCAAATAAATCATCTGTTTCAGGGGTAAGTGGTGTTGTAATAATCAACACATCACTTTTATGCACTAACTCATCAAAATTCACATATTTTGAGAAGTCTGTATCTTCTTGGCTAGAACGTCTATAGTGAATAATATCTACGTTAAACGGTTTTAAACGTTCTCCAACTAAACGACCAATTCTGCCTAAACCAAAAATACCAATCGTTTTATTTTGAAGTTCAAAGGCATGGTTCGTTACTTGTGTTAAGTTCCAACCACCCTCTTCTGATTGGCGATGACCTTCCTCGTAATTTCTAACTAAGATTAATGTTGTCATCACAATATGTTCAGCTACACTAACCGTGTTTGAGTCTGTGACTTCTACCACTGAAATATCATGTTCGCTTGCTGCTTCTAAATCCACATGGTCAGAACCTACACCTGCAGTGATTGCTAATTTTAAGTTAGGTGCTTGTTCAATACGTTCTTTTGTCATATATGCAGGGTAAAATGGCGCGCTAATAACAACGTCCATATCTTTAAGATGTTGATCTAAATCATCTTCTCCATCTTTCAATACGACCAATTCATGTCCACGTTCTTCTAAAAAAGGACGTAGATTTAACGCAGTATAGTCATCTAACACGTTGTTTTCTGTTTGCCCTTTTGTGGCTTCTGGAAATAGTGCTACAATTTTCATTTATATATCACCTTTTTCTAATTTTGATACATCATTGTACTTTTTCCCATCAAAATTTGTATTAAACTGTACCAGGTAGTACTTCAATATATTGTCAAAAAATATAAAAAGATGCCTTCTATGCGAAGACATCTTTATCATAATTTTATCTATTCATTTATCTTTTATAGATATGCACATTTTGTTTTTTATCATCTTTACCTTTTGTGATTAAAGCACGTGCTTGGTTACCATCTTTAATATGAATTTCATAGGCATCAATATTGCTGAAGTATTTGTCAGCTTGTTGTGCAATAAATTGTGTAATACCAGTTAATTCAGCTTTGCCATAGTAATCAATCGGTACTTCAATAATAAGGTTTTTCGGTTTTTTGCCATCAAATTTCGTTTTACCTACTGCTTGTGTAAAGTTAGGGAAATATGACTGCAAATTATCATTGAACTGTTTGAAGTTATTGTTTAAATTCTCATTCAAATCAGCTGCTTCTGATGAAGGTAACAACACTGATTTCTCATTAATATCTTTCCAACTGTTGATACGTGTTTGACCATCATCTGCCGTTGCACCTGCAACAAATTCTCCTGGAATAATATCATTTTCTCCAGATTGAATATAAATCGCAAAGTGAATTGGAATATTTTTCAATGCTTTATGTTCACGTAAACGTTGCAACATTTCATCGGCCATTTTTTTACCTTCTTTTTCGACTTTCGCACGGTCTAATTTCTTACTGAAGGTTGGTCCGTCTTTTTCTTTTTGGTAATAATATTCACTGTTCATCGCAAGACCAATAGTCATGCCTTTAATTTTTTTACCTTTGGTGTCACTATTGCCGTAGAAATCTTGTTCTAAGATGTTAGAAAGATAAGCAGGTGAATTTTCTGCGATTTTTTCTTCATCCTTTTCGCCATGGCGAGATGGATTTAAACCAAGATTTTCATTCGCATTTTTCTCTTCTTTTTCATCTTTATCCATTTTTTCGATTTCAGATTTTGTGTATTTAGGTCCAAGATAAGCATTAATTGTTTTTTTATCTAAAAACTGACCATCTTGGTATAAGTATTCGTCAGTTGGAAAAACTGTCTTACTTTGTTCTAATAAACCATCTTCAAAGTCATCACCGTTATAGCCATTCGCCATCGTTTGCTGCAACATACCTCTTGCTTGACTTTCTTTAAATGGAAGAATCGTTCTATAGTCATCACCTTGAACATTCTTATCTGTCGCAATGTGCTTAACAGTACTTGAATCTGATTGACTTTCTTGTTCTTTTGTTGATTTTTGTTGCTCATCCTTATTGCCACACGCCGTGAGAATCAATAAGAGAGAGATGAGTAATACACTTGTTTTCTTCATGCCCTATCTCCTCTATTGTTTATTGGTCAACTTCATTTTGTTTTTGGATAAAGTCTGCTTCAGACCAAATTTCTGTGCCTAGTTTTTCTGCTTTCGTCAATTTAGATCCAGCATCTTCACCAGCGATGACTAAATCCGTATTCTTAGTCACACTGCTTGTTGTTTTTGCACCTTGTGCTTCCAACCATTTAGATGCTTCTGTACGTGTCATATTGTGCAGTTTACCTGTTAATACAACAGTCAGACCATTAAATTCTGAATCAGATTCTATCTCTGAAGTTCTGATACCTTTATACTTCATATTAACATTTTTTGCACGAAGTTTATCAATTAAAGCAATGATATCTTCATTATTTAAATAAGTAATTAATGAAGTCGCTAGCTTATCTCCGATATCATGGATTTCAAGCAATTCTTCTTCCGTTACTTCAAACAAACGCTCCATGTTGTCAAAACGTTCTGCGATTACTTGGCTGGCTTTAACACCTAAATGTCTGATGCCTAAACCGAATAATAAATGTTCAAATGAATTTTCTTTTGACGCTTCAATCGCATTTAAAAGATTATCTGCTTTTTTCTCACCCATACGTTCTAACGGCAACAAATCATCTTTTGTAAGGTAATATAAATCTGCTACATCTTTAATAATTTCATTATCGTACAACTGCATAATCAGTTTCGTACCTAAACCATCGATATTCATCGCTTGGCGTGATACGAAGTGAATCATACCTTCGACAAGTTGTGCTGGGCATTTAGGATTAATACAACGTAATGCGACTTCTCCATCTAAACGAACTAATTCATGACCGCAACTTGGACAATGTGTCGGCATATGATAAGTTTCAGTTCCTTCTGGTCTGCGATCAGGTAAACTGCGCACAACTTCCGGAATAATATCGCCTGCTTTTTTAATCACTACACTGTCCCCGATACGAATATCTTTTTCATGAATTAAATCTTCATTGTGCAGTGAAGCACGAGAAACAGTCGTTCCAGCAACACGAACAGGTTCTAATACTGCTGTCGGTGTGACTACACCCGTACGTCCGACACTTAACTCGATATCATGCAAAGTCGTTACTACTTCTTCAGCTGGAAATTTATAGGCAATTGCCCATCTTGGTGATTTTTGTGTATACCCTAGCTCATCTTGCTCTTCAAGATCATTAACCTTAATCACAATACCATCAATATCATAGGATAAGTCTTGGCGTTTTTCAGTCCAATACTTGATGTATTCCAATACGCCTTCAATATCTGACTCACGTTTACGGTTTTGATTGGTTTTAAAACCTAACTCATCTAATTCATCTAAAGCTTCACTTTGTGATGTCGCATGGAAGTTTGTAAAGTCATTGACGCTGTATAAGAAAATACTTAAACGGCGTTTTGCTGCTAATTTTGAATCTAATTGACGTAATGAGCCGGCCGCTGCGTTTCGTGGGTTCGCAAAAGCTTGTTCGCCCGCTTCTTCCTTCTCTTTATTCAAACGCTCAAAAGAAGCTTTCGGCATGAATGCTTCCCCACGCACCTCAAAAGTTAACGGCTTTTTAATTTTTAATGGAATCGCTCGAATTGTACGCAAGTTCTCTGTAATATCCTCACCAATCGTTCCGTCACCACGCGTCAACCCTTGCACAAATCTACCGTTTTCATATTTTAAAGATACCGCTAAACCATCAATTTTCAATTCGCACATGTACTCAACTTTTCCCGCATGTTCACGTACACGGGCATCAAAACGACGTAAATCTTCTTCATTGAAAGCATTAGCTAAACTTAACATTGGTGTATCATGGCGCACTTTATTAAAAGTAGCTTGTGCTTCGCCGCCTACACGTACTGTCGGAGAATCTTCTGTTTTAAATTCAGGATGTTCTTCTTCGATATGAATCAATTCATGGAGTAATTTATCATACTCACTATCTGGTACAGATGGATTATCCATCACATAATATTCATGATTATATTGATTCAATAAGCGATGCAGTGTTTCAACTCTATTGGCTAAATCGTTCATCCCTTAGTCCTCCTTCTTTTTAATCGGCGCAAAGTTCGCAAGTAAACGTTTCAGTCCTTGAGATTTAAAGATAATATCGAGTTCAACCGTACCGTTTTTCTCATTCACATTGCTGACCATACCTTCTCCCCATGCTTTGTGAACCACTTTATCACCGACGTTCCATGTTCCAGATGCCACTTCTGAACGTTTCGTTGTACGTCTGCTTGGACCGCGTTTAACAGGTCTTTGACTGCTGGAAGCTCCTGCATAACGACTCTCTGTTCTTGCAGGCTTATTCAATAAATCTTCAGGAATTTCTTTTAAGAATCTTGAAGCTGAGTTAGATTGTGTTTTACCAAATAACGTTCTGCTCGTCGCATGTGTTAAATACAACTCTTCTTCCGCACGTGTAATCGCCACATAACAAATTCTGCGTTCTTCTTCCATTTCGTGATCATCATCACTCAAAATAGAACGGATATGAGGGAAGATTGATTCTTCCATACCCATAATAAAGACTACCGGGAATTCCAAACCTTTCGCAGAGTGCATCGTCATCAATGTCACACCGTTTTCAATATCCGCTTCATCGATATCTGCGACTAATGATAAATCCGTTAGGAAATTGATTAATGATTGTTCTTCAAGTGGTGTGTTTTTCTCATAATCCATAGGAACAGACATAAACTCTTCAATGTTTTCTAAACGGCTGCGTGCTTCTAAAGTCTGGTCACGTTCCAACATTTCTTTATACCCTGATTTATTTAAGACTTCTTCTACAATTTCACTGACTTCTAAGAATTCTTGTTCTTGGATTAAATTTGAAATCAATGTATAGAAATCTATCGCTTGTTTAGTCACTTTTTTGGTTAAACCGATAAAATCTGCTTCAGCTAAGGCATCAAACATACTTAAATCATTTTGTCTGGCATACGCTTGAATTTTTTCAACAGAAGATGGTCCGATACCACGTTTTGGTACGTTAATAATACGTTGTAAACTGATATCATCATTACTATTTGCGATTAAACGTAAATAACTTAATAAGTCCTTGATCTCTTTACGGTCATAGAACTTGTGACCGCCGACCATTGTATATGGAATATTCGATTTCATAAATGTTTCTTCAAGCACACGAGATTGTGCATTCGTACGATATAAAATCGCAATATCATTGAAGGATTTATTGTTTTCACGTTGCTGACGCATAATTTCTTTTACGACATATTGTGCTTCATCACTTTCGCTTTGTGCTTGGTAATAATTAATTTTTTTACCTTCTTGGTTCGCAGTCCATAGCCCTTTCGGCTTACGTTCTGTATTATTTTTAATTACTTCATTGGCCGCATTTAAAATGACTTTCGTTGAACGATAGTTTTGTTCAAGGAAAATCGTTCTCGCATTCGGATAATCTTCCTCGAATGACAAGATGTTTTGAATATCAGCACCACGCCAACCATAAATGGATTGGTCAGAGTCACCTACGACACATAAATTTTTAAATTTATCCGCTAATAGTTTCACAAGCGTATATTGTGCTCTGTTAGTATCTTGATACTCATCCACGTGGATATATTGGAATTTATTTTGATAGTATTCTAAAACGTCTGGTACTCGTTTAAAAAGATTGATTGTAGTCATAATCAAATCATCGAAATCGAGCGCTTCATTTCGAGAAAGCTGACGTTGATAACCTGCATACACACGTGCCACCATGTCAGACATAAAGTCTGTTGCTTCAATTTCTGCGTCTTCAACTGTTTTAAGTTCGTTTTTCATATTACTGATCGCAGATAAGAACATACGCGGATCATAACGTTTACTGTCAATGTTCTCTGTTTTCAACACATCTTTAATGACTGACTTTTGATCTGTCGGATCTAAAATCGTAAAGTTGCGCTCAATGCCGATACGATCTGCGTCTCTTCTTAAAATACGTACACACATAGAGTGGAACGTTGACATCCAAATAACTTGTGCTTCTTCTCCTACTAATTTTTCAACACGTTCTTTCATTTCTCGTGCTGCTTTATTTGTGAAAGTAATTGCTAAGACGTTATAAGGAGAAACGCCTTTTTCATCTAATAAGTACGCGATACGATGCGTTAGAACACGCGTTTTCCCTGAGCCTGCTCCGGCCATAATCAGCAGTGGTCCTTCAGTTGTACGGACTGCTTCGCTTTGTTCAGTATTCATATTGTCTAATAACGCATTCATCTTAAGATAACTCCTTTATTTTAACTGTTTTCAATGCTTGTTTGATATCGGTATAGACTAAATTGCCGACGACAATCGTATCTGCTTCTTTCGCCGCAACTTGCGCATCGCTTAATGAGCGGATACCGCCGCCATAAAACACATGTGCTTGTTCAACATTTTGTTTTGCGGTACGAACCATTTCCATATCTCCGAACGTGCCGCTATATTCTATGTACATGATTGGAAATTGAAAGACTTTATCCGTCATCAATGCGTAAGCTTCAATATCTGATTCATCTAAATCTGTTTTGGCTTGTGTTTTTACCGCTGCTTTAGAATCAGGATTTAATATGATGTACCCTTGAAATTTGATTTCATCAAAATCCATCATATGACCGTAGTCTTTAAGTGCTTCTAGCAATAAGCCATTTTGGTATTGTACATCCGGGCTGTTTAAGACCATCGGGACAAAGTAGAAGTCAAAACCAGGCATGATGCTTTCTAAGTTGGAAATTTCAAGGACGAGTGGAAGCGGATAACGACGGACACGACTCATCAATTGAATGACATTGTCTTCAGTCACATTATCAGTTCCGCCAATCACAATTGCATCTGTATTTGACATACAGATTTTATCTAAATCTTCATCATTGATTGTCTTTGCAGGATCTAATTTAAATACATGTTGCCACTTTTTTATGTCGTACATTTTACCGTTTCCCTTCTTTTAAACATACATTTGATTATATCATTTTTACCACTTAGATTCTAAACGGATATGTCTAAACAAAGAAAAACAGAACCTCTCACATCATAAGATGTGCAGGCTCTGTTTTGAACTAGTCATTTGTTTCGATATTCATGCGATCTAATACGACAGTATAAGCGTCGTTACCCCATTGTAAGGAGCGTTTTACTCTGGAAATTGTCGCTGTAGAAGCACCTGTTTCTTTTTCAATCGTTGCATACGTATAGCCTTGTTTAATCATTTTAGCAACTTGAAGTCTTTGTGATAACGATTGAATTTCATTTACAGTACATAAGTCATCAAAAAACTGGTAACACTCTTCTCTATTTTCAAGCGTTAGAATCGCATCAAACAGCTCATCTAATGCTTTACCGCGTAACTTCTCAATTTGCATATCAAACAACTCCTGTTCTTTGTGTTCATCTTTATCCTATTTTAACGTACTAATACATTAAAGTGTAGTCATGACCCTTAAGAAATTGTTGCGATATACAAATTTATGGTAAACATTAGTCAGCTAAACCAGCACGTTCGAAAATTGTATCCACTTGATTTAAGTGGTGTTTTGGATCGAAGGCTTTGTCTAAGTCTTCTTTGCTTAATACATCTGTAATTTGTGAATCTTGTTCAAGCAATTCTCTGAATGGTGTTTTAGTTTCCCAAGATTCCATCGCTTTTGGTTGAACTAAGTCATAAGCTTGTTCACGTACCATACCTTTGTTAATTAATGATAATAACACACGTTGTGAATAAATTAAACCGAATGTTTTGTTGATGTTAGCCATCATATTATCTTCAAAGACTGTTAAACGGTCGATAATGTTTGTGAAACGATTTAATGCATAATCTAATGCGATTGTCACATCTGGTAACATAATACGTTCTGCAGATGAGTGTGAAATATCACGTTCATGCCATAATGGAACGTTTTCGTATGCTGTTGTAATGTAACCACGGATGACACGTGAAATACCTGTAATATTTTCTGAACCGATCGGGTTACGTTTATGCGGCATTGCTGAAGAACCTTTTTGGCCTTTCGCGAATGCTTCTTCTACTTCTCGTGTTTCTGTTTTTTGCAAGTTACGTACTTCAACTGCAAATTTCTCCATAGAAGTTGCGATTAAAGCTAATGTTGCGATGTAATACGCATGACGGTCACGTTGTAATGTTTGTGTTGATACAGGCGCAAAATCAAGACCTAAGTGTTTTGTAACGTATGCTTCGATTTCAGGTGGGATATTTGCGAATGTTCCGACTGCACCACTCATTTTACCTACTTCGATTTCTTTACGTACTTCTTTAAAACGTTTAAAGTTACGTACCATTTCTTGATACCATAATGCCATTTTCACGCCGAATGTTGTCGGTTCAGCATGCACACCATGTGTACGACCCATCATTAATGTATATTTATATTTTTTCGCTTTCGCAGCTAATACTTCGATAAAACGTTCAATGTCTTTTTCCAAAATATCGTTTGCTTGTTTGATTTGGTAGCTTAACGCTGTATCTACAACGTCTGTTGAAGTTAAACCATAGTGCACCCACTTACGTTCTTCTCCTAAAGTTTCAGAAACTTGACGTGTGAAAGCAACAACGTCATGACGAGTTTCTAATTCAATTTCTTTCGCACGGTCTACATCTACACGCGCATTTTCACGGATTTTTTTAACGTCTTCTTTCGGGATAAAACCTAATTCACTCCAAGCTTCACATGCTAGGATTTCAACCTCCAACCATGCTTCATAACGATTTTGGTCTGTCCAGATTTGTGACATTTCTTCACGAGAATAACGTTCAATCATTTCATAAACTCCTATCTTAAAGTTTGATTTTAAATGTGGACGCTCACAGAACATGTACATTCTTCAAAATATCCTGCAAAACGTTCGACTTTTTACTCTTATACTCTCTATTTTAACAGAATTTTTTTCAAATGTATAAGGCTTTCCAAACTTTTATCTAAAAAGCCCAACTCGTATTTCATTTCAAAATACAAATTGGGCTTTCTGCACATTTATTGAATTTTCTTACCGACAAATTGTATATGTTGACGCTCAACTTCTATACTGCCGTCTTTATTTTCACGATAGACTGGTTTCTCAAACCGCTTCACTGGCATATAGCCTGCTTCACGCATACGTGCTAAACATTCTTGAATCGTTTCGTTTTCTGCTACTTCAAATTTCATCTGTATCATACGCCTTCAATCGTTTACTTCTAATACCTTTAACCCAGAAGCCGCCATGTAATGTTCGTGCTTCATAGGCAATGACGAATGCTTTGTCATCAAGTTGTTTGATCGTATCCATCAACTTAAGTTCAAAGCGTCTTGGTGTCAGAATTTGCATGACTAAACGTTCGCCGTCTCGACCATAAGCTGGGAAGTGTGTGACACCGTAACCTAAATTTCTAAGTTGTGTCGGTAAATCTAATTCGTAATTGGCTGTTGTCACATTGACTACAGAATAACCTAATGCAAGTTTCTCTTCAATTTTCATACCGACAATAATGCCGACAGAGAAACCAAACGCATAAGCTACAATATTTTGGAATTTATCCAAGTTAGCCATCACTAAGCCTAATCCGATAATATAGATTAACACTTCAAGGAAACTAACCGCTGCTGCGACATAACGGTAACCTTTTAAGGTAAGAATCGTACGAACTGTGAGACATGTCACATAAGCAACGTTAATGATAAAAATTGAGAGCAGCATCAGCCATGGGTTTGCTGAAATTACTGACAAAATATATTACCTCTTTTCAAATTGAAATCTAGCTTATTTTATCAGTCGACTGATTATTTGTCACTCTTTTTCTTTCGATGATTCTGATTTTGGCCAAGTGTAGCGTGTGTATGCTAATTCTCGCTTATGCGCATTTCTTAAGTAGTGGCCTTCAATTACTTTTTGATCTTTTTCAGACACAGGTTTGCCTTCTAAATAATCATCAATCGCATCATAAGTCACGCCTAATGCTTCTTCATCTGGAAGTTGCGGTTTGTCATCTTCTAAATCAGCAGTCGGCACTTTTTCATAAAGATGTTTCGGTGCATTTAAGTATGCCAATAATTGACGCCCTTGTCGCTTATTTAAGCCGAATAGAGGCGCTATATCTGCAGCGCCATCGCCATATTTTGTGAAGAAGCCTGTAATATTTTCTGCAGAATGATCAGTTCCGATGACAATACCGCTTTGGTTTGCCGCAATCGCAAATTGAACTTTCATACGTTCACGTGCTTTTTCATTACCGCGTTGAAAGTCTGTTAATTCAAATCCAGCTTCATTCAATGCATTAACACTTTGATCAACTGCCGGTTTAATATTAACCGTGACAGTTTCATCTGGTTGAATGAACTTCAAAGCATCTTCAACTTCATCTGCGTCTTTTTGTACACCATATGGTAACTTAACTGCGATAAAGCGTACGTTTCTGCCTTCTTCTCGTAACTGTTCTACCGCAATTTGACACAAACGACCGGCAAGTGTTGAATCTTGGCCGCCTGAAATCCCCAATACTAACGATTGGATAAAACCATGACTTTGAACATAGTGTTTAATAAAGTGAATGAGTTCATGGACTTCACTTTCACTATCGATGGATGGTTTAACTTTCATTTCTTTAACAATAATATCCTGCAATTCACTACTCATGTCGTTCCTCCATTTCTTTGACATCTTCTGCGACTTCAAAGATTTTTTGTTGTTTGTTATCCCAACATGCTTTACTTAAATCAACAGGGTACTCTTGAGGGTTCAAGAAACGTTTGTTTTCTTCCCATAGATGTTCTAAATTTGTTTTTAAGAAGGCTTGGGCTGTTTTTTCGTGTGGTAATTCATAAACTAATTTACCTTCAGTATAGATATCTTTATGCAAATCAATCGCTTCGAATGATTTTACTTTCTTACTTTTATACGTATGCACCGGGTGGAACAATTTCAATGGTTGTTCTGCATATGGATCTTCATGTGCAAGTGTAATATAATCCCCTTCTGCTTTACCTGTTGCTTTATTAATAATACGATAAACATTTTTCTTACCAGGTGTTGTTACTTTCTCCGCATTGTTTGATAGTTTAATACGGTCTTGGTACTCACCTGATTCATCTTCAACAGCAACAAGTTTATAAACTGCTCCTAATGCTGGTTGATCATAACCTGTGATTAACTTCGTACCTACACCCCATGAGTCGACTTTCGCACCTTGTGCTTTCAAACTCATGATTGTTTCTTCGTCTAAATCGTTAGATGCAATGATTTTCGCATCAGTGAAACCTGCTTCATCTAACATTTTACGTGCTTCTTTAGATAAGTAAGCAATATCACCTGAATCTAAACGTATACCGATAAAGTTGATTTTATCGCCTAATTCTTGTGCCACTTTAATCGCTGTCGGCACACCTGATTTTAACGTATGGAAAGTATCTACTAAAAAGACACAGTCTTTATGACGCTCTGCATATTTTTTAAATGCAACATATTCATCACCATAAGTTTGTACAAAAGCATGCGCATGTGTACCGGATACAGGAATACCGAATAATTTACCCGCTCTGACATTACTTGTAGAATCAAAGCCGCCGATAATAGCTGCTCTTGCTCCCCATAATGCTGCGTCTTCTTCTTGTGCACGTCTTGTACCAAATTCCATTAATAAGTCGTTAGGTGCGACTTGTTTAATCCTGCTTGCTTTTGTCGCAATCAACGTATGGAAGTTAACGATATTTAATAAAATCGTTTCAATTAATTGTGCTTGAATTAATGGTGCCTCTACCCTTACTAAAGGCTCATTATTAAAACATACTTCGCCCTCTTCCATTGCTCGAATGTTTCCAGTAAAGCGCAAGTCTTTCAAATAATCTAAAAAGTCATCTTGGTAACCAATAGATTTTAAATATGTTAAATCCGTTTCAGTAAAATGGAAATTTTCGATAAATTGAATAATTCTGCGTAATCCATTAAATACAGCATAACCGCTGTCGAATGGCATCTTGCGGAAATATAAATCAAAGACCGCCTTTCTTTCATGAACATTATCATACCAATAACTTTCAACCATATTAATTTGGTATAAGTCATTATGAAGCATTAAGCTGTCATCTCTAAATTGATACATAACTTTCTCCCCAATCAACCTTTTTTGTTTAGTTTATCACATTCTTATAGGCTTTTATACATTCCCCGTTAGGGGGTATGTCATTCTTCGTACAATTGTACCGAAATTGAAATTAAATCAATTAATTTTGTAAATACTTTTTTATTAATGTAATAATTTTGTCAGATTTAGTTGGATTTCTATATTTTGTGTGACATCTTTACTAGGGGTTTTCCCTTATTACTCCTATAATAAAGATGAGGTGAAGAAAATGTTATTAGAGAAAGCGACTGAATTTATTCACACAATGTATCGAGAGTTGAATTATGACGAAAATGTTATTCAAGAGAGATTAGAAGCAATCGAAAAGGAAATTAACGAAACTGGCACGTATCACCATACGACGGAAGAACTAACATATGGTGCACGTATGGCCTGGCGTAATTCCAATCGTTGTATCGGACGATTATTTTGGGAAACGTTAATCGTTCAAGATGCACGTGACGTCAAAGACAATGATGCCTTTATCGAATCTATCCACAAACATTTAGACGAAGCGACAAACGGTGGAAAAATTCAATCTTACATTACGATTTATGCGCAAGAAGAAGATCATCCGCCTATCATCTATAATAATCAATTAATTCGCTATGCAGGTTATGAAGATGCTGGGGATCCTGCGGAACGCGAGATGACTAAAACTGCACAACACTTAGGTTGGCAAGGTGCAGGTACAGATTTTGATGTCTTACCATTGATTTATAAATTGCCTGGTGAGCGCTTCCCGCGCCTGCATGATTTACCTGAAGAACTGGTCCTAGAAGTTCCAATCGAACACCGCCATTACCCTAAACTCGCTGACTTAGGATTGAAATGGTATGCGGTACCGATTATTTCTAGTATGGATTTAAAAATCGGCGGTATTACTTATCCAACAGTACCATTTAATGGCTGGTATATGGTAAATGAAATTGCTGTACGTAATTTTACTGACACATACCGCTATAATTTAATAGAAAAAGTTGCAGAAGCGTTTGAATTTGATACACTTAAAAATACTTCATTCAATAAAGATCGTATTATGGTAGAACTGAATGATGCAGTGTATCATTCGTTTAAAAAAGTAGGCGCATCGATTGTCGATCACCTAACAGCTGCTAAACAATTCGAACACTTTGAATCCAATGAAGCAAAAGCCAATCGTGAAGTTACTGGAAAATGGTCTTGGCTCGTACCATCACTGTCACCTACTCTGGTTTCAAACTATCATCATGGGTATAAAAATGTGATGAAAGAACCAAATTTCTTTTATAAGAAACCAGCAGAAACAACTGGGTGCCCTTTCCATTAACTGTGCGTCACATCAAAGGGGAAATGCAAAAATGAATTTATATTATTTAGGTCCAAGGGGTACATTTTCATATCTTGCTTCTAAAAAGTATTTAACAGAAACAGAAGCTGACTATCATCCAAAATCCAACTTATATGAAGTCGTTCAAGCGGTTCAAAATGACTCAGATAGCATTGGTATTGTACCGATTGAGAATTCAATTGAAGGAACAATCAACATCATCGCAGATGGCTTAGCACATCAAAATATATACGCCATTGGTGAAATCCATTTAAATATCCAATTCGGATTATATGCTTTAGCTGGTACACCAATCGAAGCGATTGATACAGTATATTCTATCGCACCTGCAATCAGTCAAACTAACCAATTTATCCAGCGTCATCAATTTCAAATCGGCTATTCAGAAAGTACCGTTCAAAGTTTAGATTTTATTGATGAACATACGGGCGCGATTGCACCGCTAGTTATCAATGAAGATCATCGTCTAGAAGCAATTGAACAAAATATTGAAGATTTTCCACATAATGTGACCCGCTTCTTAATCATAGGTAATCACTTAACTATCGCTGAAGATGCGACAGACACTGTATTAATGATTACACCAGAACAAGATAGAGCCGGGTTGCTTGCGAATATTTTAAATACATTCGCAATTTTCAATATCAACTTATCTTGGATTGAATCACGTCCGCTTAAAACACAATTAGGCAGATATCGCTTCTTTGTCCAAGCCGATGCTACGCTTAATTCTGAATTAGACAAAGTGATTAAAATACTTGAAACCTTAGATTATCAAGTGAAAATCATCGGTTCTTTCAAGAAACAAACTAAATAAGATATATTCTAAATAAACTGGGTCGAACCTTGCTTTCAAAGTTCGACCCAGTTTTATTATTGTTATTCTACTTCAATCAGATAGTTCATTTTACTATTTGAATAAATTTTTAATATAAGAGAATTTCCCTTTGTAAGGCGGGAATATTATTCCAGATTCTAAGCGTGTAGTTTTATAAATATATGATTTCTCGTGTGTGAACGTATAGAACGAATACTTACCATGATACTTACCGAAACCAGAAGCGCCTACACCGCCGAATGGCAGATTTGGATTCGCTAACTGCATTAACGTATCATTGATAGCACCGCCGCCAAAGGATAGTTCATTTAAGACACGATCCGTATTATTTTCATCTTCACTGAACAAATAGAGTGATAACGGACGTGTTCGTGCTTGAATAAATTCGACCGCTTCATCAAATGTTTGATACGTCAACAACGGTAAAATCGGTCCAAAGATTTCTTCTTCCATCACTGAATCTTGTGGAGTCACGTTATCTAATACCGTTGGCGCAATATAACGTGAAGGTTCATGTGTTTCACCGCCGATAGCCACTTTATCTTGATTGTCCTGAATCAACGCTTGTAAACGCTCAAAATGCTTATCATTCACAATGCGTCCGAAATCTTCACTTTTATCCGGTTCTTTGCCATAGAACTCTTTAATAGTACCTTGCAAGGCCTTGATCAAGTCTGCTTTGACCGACTCATGGACCAAGATATAGTCAGGAGCTACACACGTTTGACCCGCATTGATAAATTTTCCAAACGCAATACGTTCACTTGCGACTTTCAAATTTGCTGTCTCATCTACAATAACCGGTGACTTGCCGCCAAGTTCTAACGTCACAGGTGTCAAATGACGACTTGCTGCTTCATATACAATACGTCCGACACGTTCACTGCCTGTAAAGAAAATATAATCAAATGGTTGTTCTAACAAGACTTGTGTCTCTTCAACACCGCCTTCAACTGAAGTAATATAAGCTGATTCAAATGCTTCTTCAATGACTTTTGTAATCACAGAAGCTACATTCGGTGTCAGCTCTGAAGGTTTGATAATTGCTGTATTACCAGCTGCGATCGCACCAATTAAAGGTTCAAATACAAGTTGAACTGGATAGTTGAAAGGTCCGATAATCAAAACTGTGCCTAATGGTTCTTTTTTAATATAACTTTTACTCGGGAACAAATAGAGCGGCGTGTTCACTTGTTTCGTTTTCGCCCATTTATGTATATCTTTACGAGCGGCACTGATACTTTTTAATACGACACCGATTTCGGTCGCATACGCTTCTACTTTATTTTTTCCTAAGTCTAAATGCAATGCGGCTAAAAGTTGATTTTCATATTTATTAATCGCATGTTTCAATGCTTTAAGTTGTTTTCTACGGTATTTAATATCTTTAGTAATATGCGTTTTAAAATACCCTTGGCAGTCTTTAAATTTTTCCTCGATTGATTTCAAAGGTTCTCTAACTCCTTTCGTACAATTATCCTTGTTACTCAATTTTACCCTAATTTTAATCTTTTATAATGATTTTATTACTTTTACCAACACTTCAATTACCAAAATTTATAATAAAAAACTGGAAAAAGCAAGATGACACAATGAATGCTTGTTTGTTTATCATCTTAGCCCATTCCAGTTTAATCTATATTCATGCATAAACAGCGTCTAACTGCTTATGATAATGTTTCAGTGATTGGCGGTACGATTTGTTTCTTACGAGATACTACACCTGGTAAGAATGCTGTGTTGTTATCTAACTCAACACCAAATGCTTGCGCAATTTTATCTTTGTCTTCACCTAATACTAAGATAGCTGAATCACTATTTAAAATATCTGTCGCAACTAATACGAAGATATCATATTCAGCATTATTTAATGTTTCAGTGATAGCTTGTTCTAACTCAGCTTGACGGCCTAAAATTTCATTTAAGTCTACTGTGTTAACTTGGCCGATACGTACTGTGTAATCACCCATGTTGAATGATTTTGCATCTGCATTGATTAATTCAACTGCTGTTTTATTCAATGTAGAAGCACCTGCTTTTAACATTTCTAAACCGTATTCTTGTGCATCTACACCAGCAATTTTTTCTAATGCTTTTGCTGCGTCTTTATCTTGCTCAGTGCAAGTTGGTGATTTGAATAATAAGCTGTCTGAAATGATGGCAGATAACATTAAACCAGCAATTTCCGGTTTGATATCAAAACCTTTTTCATTGAACATTTTGTATAAAATTGTTGCTGTGCAACCTAGTGGTTCTGCACGGTAGCATAACGGACCAGCTGTGTGGAAGTTAGCGATTCTGTGGTGATCCACAACGTGGCGGATATTGGCACCTTCAATTGAATCTGCACTTTGTTGGAATTCGTTATGGTCTACTAAAATAACGTCTTTACCTGTTAAATCATCTGATAATAATTCTGGTGCTTCTACTTTAAAGTAATCTAAAGCATATTGCGTTTCAGGGCCCACTTCACCTAAGCGATATGCTTTCGCAGAAGTATTGCCGTTTAATTGTTCAAATTCAGCCATAATGATGGCAGAGTTAATTGCGTCTGTATCTGGACTTTTATGCCCGAAAATATAAGTACTTTCCATGTCCTGAGACACTCCTTGTCATTAATTATTGTAATTCATACCTATTTAATCCTATTTTATCACGAGTCTATTCTGTTATTCTACCTTCGCACCTAAGACATTTTTAAAATGTTCTAACGCAAAGTTATGACCTTCTGGATTAAACGATGCAACACCTTTTGTCGGTATAGTGATTGCATACCCTTTATTATAACCGGAAATAGCTGTATGCAGTACACAAATATCTGTACATACACCAACAATTTCGATTTCAATAATACCGCGTTCACGTAATAAACTATCTAAAGGTGTACCAAAGAAAGAATCGTAGCGGCGTTTATCTAAATAATGCACATGTTCATGTGATTCAATTTTTTCATAAACATCTTTAACTTTACCGTATAAATCTCTTCCTGAAGTGCCTTGGATATTATGCGGCGGGAATAATTTACTTTCTGGATGATACGGATCGTTTTCATAATGCAGATCCATCATGACAAAGATTGCTTCCCCTTCTTTATCATACGCTTCCATACGTTCTGCGATAAAATTGTCTAGCGCCTGACCAGGTTCTCCACAAGTCAACTTGCCGTCCGGTGCGACAAAATCATATGAATAATCTACAACAATTAAAGCTTTTTTTGCCATAATGCGTTACCCCCAATTTTGTGATATCTTGTTAATTAATAGGATAACCTAAATTTGACAAATTATCGAGTTTACCCCGTTTTATACAACTAATGAAATAAAGAAAGCAGGTCAAAACCATGTTGATATACCCAACTGAATTCGGATTAACAGGTCAAAATAAACATAAGGATACAAAAGCATTACAGCATGCATTAAATCTCGCAAAACAACATCCAGGCAGTATGATTTTTGTGCCGAAAGGAGAATTTCATGTCAAACGTGCCTTAACGATTTATGAAGGCACGACACTATTCTTACATGAAGAAGCAATTATTAAGCGTCAAGGCAAAGATGCATTACTTAAAAATGGGATGCGAAATGGACTTTATCATGGTTATACCGGCAATAGCCATATCACAATTATCGGCGGTACATTCGATATGAATGGCAGTCGTATTCCAGACAACAACACTGCGATGTGCTTAGGTCACGCACAAAGTATTGTATTATATAATATCCGCTTCAAAGACATCGTCGGCGGTCACGCAATTGATGCATGCGGTGTTGAAGATACGCTGATCACACGCTGCAGTTTCGAAGGCTTTTTAGATATTGATGGTGATCGCAGCTTTTCTGAAGCAATACAACTTGATATTCAAGTACCAGGTGCTTTCCCTAAATTCGGAACGCGAGATGGTACAATTACAAGAAACACTATGGTTTCTGAATGCTATTTCGGTCCTTCAGAAACACCAGGCTTCAAGAGTTGGAATCGCGCAATCGGTTCACATGCAACACGTCACAATCAGTTTTATCACGATATTTTTATCTATCGCAACACATTCCATCAGACACAAGATTTTGCGTTGACACCTTTTAAAGCACACAGCTTATATATCATGGATAATCATTTCTTAAATTGTGCTGGCGGCGTGCGTTTTTTAGGCACGAAAGATGATAAAAACACTGCAGATGTACTGACTGGACAACGTATGGGAGCTCAAGGCGGTCGTGAACTTTATATTATTAATAACCAGTTTGAAGGGCCTATGACCAAAGACGCGATTCATATTCGCGGTTACTATAATACGCAGCACAAAGATGTATTAATTGCTGAGAATCAGTTTGATACATCACAAACTTTAACATTGCATGATATTGATGGTCTGTATTTTGATCAACCCGAACTAAAACCTGCACAAATCAAACGTCGCAACCTTTCACACATCTATCAATCACCAACACTTAAATCATAATTAAAATCAACATAAAAGAAGGAGATAGGTTTAAAGTACAATACTTTAGCCTATCTCCTTTATTATTATTTAAGTGGTTTTAATGGTTCGCTAATATCTATACCTAATGCATATGGCATTAAGAAATAAACTACTAATATAATGAGAACTGCACTGATTAAGTTGACCCAGAAGCCGACACTTGCCATTTTCTTAATAGAAATCAAACCTGTCCCGAAGACAATGGCGTTCGGTGGTGTACCGACTGGCATCATGTAAGCACAGTTTGAAGCCATTGCGGCTGGCACCATTAATAATAATGGGTGCACGCCGATTGCGACAGATAGTGTTGCTAAAATTGGTAAAATCATAGTCGCAGTCGCTGTATTGGATGTAACTTCTGTTAAGAATAACACAAACATAGTGATTACAATCACGATGAGTAAAGGACTGACACCATTTAATGCTGTCAATTGTGCACCTAACCATTTCGCTAAGCCGCTCTCTGAAATACCTTTTGCTAAAGCTAAACCGCCTCCGAATAAGATCAGTACGCCCCATGGCAATTCTTTCGCAACTTCCCAGTCAATAATGCGTTTGTATTTTTTATTATTTTTAGCTGGAATAATGAATAATATAATTGACACGAACATCGCAATCGTACCATCTTGAACAAGTGAGGTCGGTCCCCATTGTTTGAGTAAAAACTCTCTGATAATCCATAAAATACTTGCTGTGGTAAAGACAGTGAAAACAACTTTCTCTTCAAATGTGACTTTGCCTAATTCTTTCAACTTGGTTTTGATTAAATCATCACCGCCAGGCAAATGTTTCAATTCTTGTTTAAAGGCAACAAAACGTAAGTAAACCCAAGCCAAGAATAATAAGATAATAACTGTCGGAATACCAATCAACATCCATTTCGCAAAGCTGATTTCTTCACCGAATGCTGTATGGTATTGCCCTTTCAAAATAATTAAAGGCGGTGTTCCAATCAATGTTCCCATACCGCCAATCGTTCCTGCATAACCGATCGCAAGGACTAATGACTTTTCAAATTTAGATAAATTGTGTTTATGATGTTCTTTATCGTTTAAAGCTTTCGCTTCTGCGATAATCGCTAAGCCGATTGGAATCATAATCATTACTGCTGCTGTATTAGATACAAACATTGATAAGCCGCCAGTTGCTAACATAAAGCCTAATAAAATTTTCCCAGTACTTGTTCCGATACTATTGATAATAATTAAAGCTACGCGTGTATGTAAGTTCCATCTTTCCATCGCAATCGCAAGCACGAAGCCGCCTAAGAATAAGAAAATAATATCATTACCATATTCAGAAGTAACTTGTGCAGGATCCATGACATGACCTATCGGCATCAGCACTAATGGCATTAAGCTGGTTGCCGGAATAGGAATCGCTTCTGTAATCCACCACACCGCAATCCATGCAGTACTTGCTAAAACGAAAACCCCTTGATGTGATAAACCTTCAGGATGTACAAACATTAAAATCAACGCAAAGAGTACAGGTCCTAAAATCAAACCTATTAATTGGCCTAAGTTATAAGATTTTTGTTTCTTTGGTTGAGAAAAGAATGTCAGACGTCCCGGTATGCGAAAAGTTGTTTGTTGTGAATGACGCATAACCAATCCCCCCTTGAATTCAACATGTTTTACTTTAAATCAATCGAAAATTAAATCTGATACTGATTTAAAGCACCCCTGTACATGTTGTTTTTTTAATTTTATCACAAAAATCCGTATATTTAACCAAAATCATGCAAACGGTTACATAACCTTTTATAATTCATATGATAAATAATTCTTATAACAATTCCATAAAAAAACCAGCACCTATCAAAAGATGCTGGTTACTCTATACATTTACAACTGTTTTACTTTAATCAAAAATGACACAGACACCTTCTGCAGCATGTTGTTTGTCATCTGTTAATGTCAGTTGGCCTGTTTCTTTATTACGTTTTAAAACAGTCACTGGAGAATCCCCTTCTTGATGTGCACATACAATATATTGATCATCATCTGAAATATTGAAGTCACGTGGGAATTCACCGCCAGTTTTCACGATTTCAACTAATTTTAATGTGTCACCTTTGTCGCTGACTTCGAATACTGCAATACTGTCGTGACCACGGTTGCTGACATATAAGAAACGTTGGTCATGAGATAAATGTACTGCAGCCAGTTTCGTTGCTTCTCTGAAGTCATCTGGAATCGTTACATAAACGCCTACTTCTTCAAAATGGCCGTCATCATATTTGGTAACACTCACTTTATTTGAAAGTTCATGTACAACATATGCATAAGGTTGATTTTCATGGAATGCGATATGGCGTGGGCCATAACCTGCAGTAAATTCAGATACCGCTGCTTCATGATAGCCTTCTTCATCATATGTGTAGCTGACTACTCTGTCTGTACCTAAATCGCATGCAGCAACATATTTTTTATCTGGAGTTTGTTGCACATAATGGACATGTGCATGTTCTTGACGTTCATGCGGGCCTGTCGGATATTTATGTTCCAACTCTTCAATCAAACGTACAACTTCACCTGTTGCTGCATCTAATTCGTATAAACGTAAAAGTCCTGCACCATAGACCGCTTCAAATAAATAATTGCCATCTTCTGATACAGAAATATAACATCCTGTGCCTTCGACAGAGTCTAAGCATTTATTAAGTAAAGTCAATGTGCCGTCATTTTCAACTCTGAAACTTGCGACACCGCAGCGTTCGCCTTCTTTCGTAATCGCATATAAAAATTGATTGTGGCGTGCAATAAAAGTAGAAGCCTCAATTTCATAGGCAGTCGCAACTTCAGTGACTGCTGCTTTGTCTTCGTCTAGTACGAAGCGGTAAATCCCTTTACCCTCTTTCTTTGTGTAAGATCCAATATAACCTGATTTCGTCATATTATTACCTCCTCATCTTACCTCCTATTGTACGGGATTATTCTGAAAAATGATAATAGTTCAATTCTGAAACGGTTTTCTTCTGCTAAACTATTAATTACAGTTGAAAATACGAACAAGTGTTCGTATAATGAAATTATCAACTCTTACTCAAGCAGGTGATAGTGATGGAAACGTCTAAAGAAGAAACAGATTATCGAAAAATTCCACGGGAGGAGCTCGATGCGAATATCCCGATGGGCAGAGGCATGGTGAAATGGGCACCTTTTGCAACATTGCCCGAACAGTTTGAACGTCTGCATCAATATGCGGTAGATCAAACTAAGATAGAACGCCCTATTTTATCTGAAGATCAAATTCATGAATTGAACCAACAGATTCATATCGCATTTCAAGAACAATGTCCCATTCGTGTGCGCTACTTTAAAGGAGGTTGGATACAAACTATCAAAATGATGCCAGACAAAATCAATTACTTAGATCAAGTCTTAATCGGTATCAATTTGAAACAACAGCAGCAAATTAAACTTTCTTTGCTTGATATTGTCCAAATCACATTATGTCGTAACGCTTCTTAGCCTTTTAGGCTCATGAAAAAAGCACTTGCTGAATTCAACTCAGCAAGTGCTTTTACATTAATTCTATTACAATTAATTACTGTTGCCTGATTCAATATCAGCAACGATTTCTTTTGTTCTTCTTTCGATATCTTCAAAGTCTTTCTTGAAGATGAAAGCAAATACAGCCACACCTACGCCAACTACAACTGACACGATAAGTGCTAAACTGAAGAAGAATTTAAAAAAGCCTTTAATAAAGTCTAACATTTTGATTTCACCTCTATAAAAATAATCGCCTGCATGCTCTAATAATAGCATACTTAAATTGGTCATTAAAACATATACCCTATATTAAAAAAGCTAAAGCATGTCTAAAGCCATTATACTAAAAAGAGGCTAACCGAAAAAGGTTAACCTCTTAAAATCACAAGAATTACGTATTACGCGCCTCTCCACCATCTGTAAACAGCGGCATATGCTTTATTATAATAATCTTGTACCATATGAATCACCTCTAAACGTAATCTATCTTCGTTTCAAGTGACATTTACAAACCGTATTTACAGTTTTTTCTCTACATATATATTATAATATGGTTTGATTTCCCAAGTCTATTAATAAATAATTACATTCTTGTAACATTATCAAGAGAAACATTAAGGGGTTATTTTGAATGCAAAAAGTACACTCAGATATTATGACATTTCGAGGATCACATTATGATTTAGGTGTTGAAACAGGCAAGTGGATGAAAACAACTAAACTCATGCAAAATAGAGAAAAAGAATGGAAGAAACGCTTACCACGCTTTGATATCGATGTTAATGAAACACATGCAATCTTCCAACAATATGCACCGCAAATTTGGGAAGAATTAATGGGTATGCGTGAAGTGCTTGAATTACCGATTAGACAAATTGTTTTTAATTTTGCACATTATCGTTTTACACCTATTAAGAAAGACAGCGGCTGTACAGTCTTTCTTGGCGACAATTATTTAGTGCGCAATTATGACTATCACCCTGCCACATATGATGGTCGCTATTTATTATATGAACCAAATGACGGTGGATTAGCCCAAATTGGTCCTACTTCTCGCGTCACAGGCAGAATGGATGGGCTTAATTCTGCGGGTCTCGCTATGGGCTATAATTTTATGCATCGTAAACATCCGCAAGACGGGTTTGTTTGTTATATGATTGGACGCTTAATTTTAGAACTTTGTCGTGATACAGATGAAGCCATTCGTTTATTAAAAGAAATTCCTCATCGTAGTTCATTCAGTTACATTATGATGGATAAACATAATCAACACGCGATTGTAGAAGTGACACCTAGAGGTCTAGATGTACGTTATGATCGTACGTGCACTAACCATTTCAAGTTGCTGACGCATGAAAATCGTAACTACACCAAAGAATCTAAAGCACGATTAGCTAAAACTTTAAAACAAACAGATATCCATATGGATAAAATGAAAGCTTTTGAAGTTTTTAATGATCCGCAATATGAAATTTACAGTAAGCTCTTCAGCAGCTGGTCTGGTACTATTCATACATCTATGTATCAACCAGAAACAATGAAAGCTTGGATCAGTTTAGGCGAAAATCAAACACCTGTATGCATTGATTTTAATCAATGGCTTAACCACAACGAACTAGATATTACCTCTCTTCATGGCGAAATTGATACAGACATTGCCTTCGCATCTGAATAATAGATTAAAAGCGGAAAGACACTGTGCTAAAGTCTTTTCGCTTTTATTTTTATCTGCTCTATTAGAAAAAGCAAGACTTTACTTGATTTAAGAATATCTTGAAATTCTTTATCCCAATCTAAATTAACTCCCAACCCACTTCTTTTATTAAAAGTATTCGCAAAAAAAGTTTGATACATTTTGTTTTATTTTTCATATTTGAGTTATATAAGTTATAATTGATTAATTAAGTTGATAGTCTTCAATCATAATCAACTCAACATTCAAAATTAAATACTCGAGAGGAGTTCTCCTATGTTTTTAGCTTGGAACGAGATGAAACGAAATAAATTAAAATTCGGATTAATCATCGGTGTGCTGATTATGATCAGTTACCTGCTCTTTTTACTTTCAGGCCTTGCGAGCGGTTTAATTAATATGAACCGTGAAGGTATAGATAAATGGCATGCAGATGCGATTGTCTTAAATAAAGATGCGAATCAAACTGTCGCTCAATCTGTCTTCGATACAAAAGAAACAAAAAATCAATTTAAAGAATCCGCGTTACTCAAACAATCTGCCGTTATTGTTTCTAATGGTCAAAAAGAAGAAAATGCCCTCTTATTCGGCGTATCCAAACAATCCTTCTTAATTCCTAAATTACTAGAAGGACATAAATTTAATAAAGATAATGAGGTCATCGCAGATGAAACTTTAAAAGATAAAGGCTTTAAAATCGGCGATAAATTATCTTTATCCCAATCAGATGAAAAGCTGAAAATTGTTGGATTTACGGAAAGCGCAAAATATAACGCATCACCTGTATTATTCGGTAATTATAATACAATTCAAAGTATCAACCCGAAATTAACCAAAGATAAAACGAATGCTGTGGTGGTTCGTGACAAAGATTGGAAAGATAAATCACTCAATTCTGATTTAGAAGCAGTCAGCATTGAAAACTTCGTTGAAAATTTACCTGGTTACACTGCACAAAATCTGACACTTAACTTTATGATTACTTTCTTATTTATTATTTCAGCAACAGTCATCAGTATTTTCTTATATGTCATTACACTTCAAAAAACAAACTTATTCGGTGTATTGAAAGCACAAGGTTTCACAAATGGTTACTTAGCTAAAGTCGTTTTAGCACAAACCTTTATGATTTCTTTAATCGGTACATTAATCGGGTTAGCACTGACACTAATCACAGGTGCCTTTTTACCGAATGCTGTGCCTGTCGCATTTAATCCTGTGACATTAATTATCTATGGACTTGTCTTGATTGTTGTATCACTCATTGGAAGTCTGTTCTCTATTTTAACGATCCGTAAAGTAGACCCATTAAAAGCCATTGGATAAAAAGGAGTGAAAATACTAATGTTAGAGTTTAAAGACGTCACGAAGCGTTTTAAAGATGGTAATAAAATTATCGAAGCTGTTAAACCAACGACAGTACAATTTAATAAGACCGAACTCGTCGGCATCATCGGCCCCTCTGGATCAGGAAAAAGTACGTTCTTGACGATGGCCGGAGCATTACAAACACCGACTGAAGGTGAAATTTATGTGAATGGCCAAGCCATTACACATCTTTCTCAAAAGCAATTAGCACATACGCGTATGAACGAAATCGGCTTTATCTTGCAAGCCACAAACTTGGTTCCTTTTTTAACAGTCAAACAGCAATTTACCTTGTTGAAAAAACAAAAGAAAGATGTGCTAAGTGATAAAGCACTGACTAACTTATTAGAACGATTAGGTTTAAGTGAAGTTCAAAATAAGCTGCCAAGCGAAATTTCTGGCGGCCAGAAACAACGTGTTGCGATTGTCAAAGCATTGTATACAAATCCATCTATTATCTTAGCTGATGAACCTACCGCTTCACTAGATACTGAAAATGCGATGGAAGTCATGAACATCTTAAAGAAAGAAACCAAGGAATTAAATAAAACCTGTCTTGTCGTAACACACGATGAACGTTTAATGAAATTCTGCGATAAAGTATACCAAATGGAAGACGGCGTTTTAGCACAACAAACAGAATCCAGCACATTATAATTGAATAGAAATATAGACAAAGAAAAACGATTTTCATCTAACATTTGATGAAAATCGTTTTTTGGTTGAAACGTTCATTATACTATTGTGATATTACCTTTATTCGTATAGAATTCTAAAACATTTTCACCCTTACCGACTTTATCATTTTTAAAGTGAGGATTTTTTACCAACTTCTTACCTTCAGCAGGGTTTAATCTTAACAATGTATCTTTCGGCGGATGTAAATAGCTTAATGTAATATTGCCACTTTTCGTTGAGGCTTTAATATCACAAGAATTCGCCATCTTTGAGAAATTGATATGACCCGTACCTAATATAAAAATACTTTCTTTTACTAATGAATGATCTCCACTGATACCGCCAGAATGAATTTTGAAATTGCCGTTTTTTAAAGTACTATTTTCAAATGCCAACTTACTGCTCTCTGATTTCATATCTACACTTTCCAACTTGGAATCTTTAATATGTACATCTGATATGTTATTCCAAATTGTGGTTGTCGCAGCTTGTACACCATCCAATTTAATTGCGCCGATATCTGTTGAAATATTAATATCATTTAATTGTTTCTTTGGTACCTCGACAATCATTTCTTGTTTCGTTCTTTTGTATGGATTAATATTAGGCGCTATTTCATCCTTTTTATCTTCAGAAATTTTAAGGATATGATTATGTTCTGAGAAATTAATAGGACGTTGTCCTTTATATTTAAGCTTCAATTCCTTACCTTGTACAATTTTGATGTCTGCACGATTGCCGCTGATTGAAATATCTTGAATGTCTTTATTATGAAATGTCTTTTCAACACGCTCCTCTGGCAAATTACTTTGATCATGAACAAACCAGACTAAAGTGCCGAGTGAGAAGAAAGCAACAAACGTGATCATGCCAATTAATAAAAGTTTTCTCATGCGCTTATGCTCCCTCTAATCAATTTCAAATTCCAACGTAAATACTTCAGAATTAATTTATAAATCACTTCAACCAACTTGAAGATAAAGACAATAAAGATAATTCCAAGACCTGTGTAACTAAAGGCAAATAGGAAATCGCTGAAAACAAATTGTGAAAATCCGCTCATCACATTCGCTACAAATAAAATGATTGGAGATAATAAAAGTACGAGCGAAGCAAGCAATAATATAATCATAAATATAACCACAAAGAATAATGGAATCAATATGATAATTAAAGATAAAATGCCTAGACCTAACGTAGCGAGAACAGCTTTGGTGACATTTTGTGCGTTCGGCGCATATTCAGCATTCTTGATAGCTTTTTGCGCATAAATTTCTTTCGCTATTTTTTTCGGGCTTTCCATTTCATTTAGAATATCGTGTTCTGAGCGCCCTTCTCTTTCACCTTCGTAGAACACATCTTCGTATTCATACATAATTTTATCTTTTTCGTCTCTAGGCAACCATCTTAATTCACTTTCTAAATCATTTAAAAATGTAATTTTATTCACAATGGCCACCTCCAAAATCTACTTGAATTATACTTTAACTTGCAAAGCTTTTAAAATGTTTCCCCTTTGGCCTAAAGAAAATATTATCTTATGTAAAAAGATGGCCGCTTAAATTGCCTTTCAAGTACGCCATCTTTAATTAGAATTCTCATTTGAAATATTCAATTCGTTTAATTTCATCATCTTGATATAAGACTTTAAGTTTTAAATGATTTTCTTTATCAACGTAATTCAACGTTTTATAACCATTCTTACCTTCTGTTAATTGGTAACTGCTGCCTAGTGCTTGAATGACATCGCTGATATCATCCCCTACTTTAAAGCCCATGTTCGTTTCAATTTGTTTATCCTTAATAACAACCATTCCATTAATTTTATGATGTGCCTTATCAACTTTCACCACAAAATTAGGATGCTTATCATTGTAATAAAACGCAAAGCGGTCGACTTGAATATTATGATTTTCATTAAAACCCTTTGGATTAAATGATTGATTCATCTTCATGTTGTTAATTGTCATTTCTGATAAATCAACTGATTTTGTACTACTCATATACCCTGAAATCAATAAAGTTATTACACTTATCGTTGAAAACATAAGTACTGCGACTAATTTATACTTCAAAAGAATCACTCCTTTTTACTGCTCTTTCGTATGTATTTTTCGCACATATTTATCATACTACTATTTTTAGAAATTGCACGGTGCTATTTCACTTATATATTACTTTTTCTTCAAAATATATTAACTACATTTGCAACACTATATAATCTTTAGAATTTTCACAACCTTTCCTTTTAATTCTGAATCATTTGTTGATATAATATTATCAATTAACAAAGGGGGTTTTATCGATGACAAAACTAGAAACATATTTTCAAAATGCTCAAGATTTAGATACGTATATCTCTGAGATGAAAGAAAATCAAGAAGGTCTACTTAAGATTTATGAAAGTTTTACAGTACCTGAAGATGATTCACGTATCGAACAAGTCAAGCAAAAGTCATATCGTAAAGTACTCGCAATTTCTGAAGATTGGTGTGGGGATGCCATGATGAATATTGCGATCTTAAAACATATCAGCGAATTGTTAGACCTCGAAGTACGCGTCTTTCATAGGGACCAAGACACAGACTTGATTGATCAATATTTAACGAATGGTAAAGCACGTGCGATTCCAATTTTCGTATTCTTAAATGATCAATACGAACAAGAAAATGTATGGGGCCCACGCGCAAAAGCTGCACAAGTCTTCGTTGAAGAAACTAGAAAAAAATTACTTCCAGATAAAGATGATGAAAATTATGATGAAGCCGTACAACAAACTCATGTTGTCATCAGCAACCGCTTCAAAACAGATTCAAATCTTTGGAAAGAAGTTTACAACTCTATCATGAACAAATTACTGAACCCATAATAAAACTGCCGGAAGCTAGAGTACATGAACTAGCATTCCGGCTTTTTTGATTAAATATCTTTTTTTGTAATGTATAGCGTATTAGCAACAAATAAGACAACAATCGAAGCCGTTGAAATAAACCATTGCCAATTACTGAATTTAAAGTGCCCTGTCGTTGTTTTGTTCGTTAAATAACTGAACGGAATATATTTCAATGCTTTTTGGATATCATCTCCAATTTTCGGAATCATAGGTAGAAATGGTTCCGCAAATGGCACAATCAAGACTAAGAATATACCTAACGCATAAATCAATGCTGGTTTTGGTACGATTAACGCTACCAAGAATAACAACAGACCAAAGAATAATAAGAAAATAAAGTAGAACCATAAAATCTGCAACATCTTCTCATCTTTCACATCAGGTCCTTTTGTAACGGCTTGAATAATTAAAACAAGCACATCTAAAAGCACTGTGATTAAAATCGCGATAAATGCGATAGATAAGACTTTCGCAATAAAATACTTTATACGATTGCTCGTTTTGTTTAAATATAATTGAATCGTACCTTGAGAGATATCTCTTGTGATTGTTTTAATCATAAACAGTAATCCAACTATAGAGAAGAACCAGCTGCCCATGGCCATAATAATATCTCCATCTACTTTATGCATTTGTTGATTAATCAATGCTGTCATCCCGATAATTGGAAGTAATGTTAAAATAAGTGCTAAATACGTTAATGGACTTCTTAAGATACTGATAATGTCATGTTTTACGAGTTGGAATAGATTCACTTTTTCTCACCTCTTTGATTAATATTGAAGTACGTATCACGTAATGATTGTTTACGTGTTTCAATGTATTCTGGGAAGACGTCTAATCCTGCAAGTCCTTTTAATAATTCTTTGTAATCTTTGATTGATTTTAATGAAATTTCACCAGAATCTTTATGACTTTGTAAGATACTGAAATGAATCGTCAAATAATCTAAAACCTCTTTAAATTTCTCATCTGATAAGTCTTTTCCTAATTCCAAGACTGTCACATCTGTCGGTGTCCCTTTCGCCATATCCACATCTTGTACAAAATGGCCATCTCTTAAGAACACTGCACGGTCACAAATTAATTCAATGTCTTCTAATTTATGACTCGAAATCAAAATTTTCATATCTAACTCTTTAACTAATCGCTGAATGGTCTCAAGCACATCAATTGAACCATCTGGATCCATACCGTTTGTCGGTTCATCTAAAATTAAATATTTCGGTTTATTCATCAATGACACTGCAATCGCAAGTTTTTGTTTCATACCCATAGAGTATTTTTTGACTTTCTTTTTGATGTAAGGCGCCATGCCGAATGCATCAATAATACTTTGTGCATAAGCTTTGTCGTAGCCTTTACCTAAGACTTGCGCAAAGATTTTCAAATTATATAAGCCTGATTTATTATCATAAAGTTTAGGGTGCTCAATTAAATAACCGACGCGTTCATCAGGACCTAAATTTACCTTTCCTGAGTAATTAATAATGTTGCCGTTCATGACTTTCATTAATGTCGTTTTACCTACACCGTTTTTCCCAATCAAACCGACAATACGGCTTTGATCAAATTTAAAATCAATATTATCTAATACCTTGTTAGAACCGTATTGTTTTGTAATATGTTCAAGTTTCATCAAAAGACCTCCTTTTAAATGACTATTGATTTGAATTAATTTTTTTAAGCTGATAAAAATATGTTCCCACAAAAATTACGATACATAATAAGCCAGACCAAAGCACAAACCTATTGATATAAACTTCCACCATTTTGTCTGACATCATATCAAAACGTTCTGTCACAACTGCGATCAACAAGAAACCAATTGCGATTAAAATCGGTACAACAATATTCGCAACAACGATATAGCCCCAATAAGGAATAAAATCCCTTCTTACTTCAGAACTTTTGGGGAAAGCGAGTGCGTGACCCAAAAGGTTAATTGCGATAAATGTCAAAGGCGTCATCAGTTCAATACTATTAATCTCTGCACCTTGCGGCACGTCATTATACACAATCAACACGATTGCACCTGCTAATGCCAACAAGAGTGTTGTTAAATAATGTGTATTTAACTGCTGACGTGCTGAAAAAGGTAAGCTGTGATTGAAGTAATAAGCTTTATTACCGCCTAATTTAAATTGCAATCTGAAGACTTGTCCGCTATCAAAAATAATGATAAACATAACAAGCGCCGCAAAGATATTTTTAATAATAACACTCCATACCGAATCACCTTTAATCAATGGCAATACAACTGGCGCAAGTATAATCATCAATGCATAAACAATTAAAGTATATTTTCTTAATAGTAAGTTTCTTTTGAGCAATGTCTTCATAACACTTCACCAAGCTTTGCTTCATCTAAGCCACCCTTTTCTACATTAACCATCAATTCTTCAATGGTCGGTTTAGAAATTTCTACTCGGTCACCAAAGATTTCTTTGAAAGCATCCGCTTCTTTCGTTAATCCTACATAACCCGTTTGTTTAATTTTCAAATTGATAATGTAATTTTTTAATTCATCATCCAAGTCTTCAACACTACCACGTATTAATTGGTAATCATCCAACAATACATATTTCGGTTCATTGAAGATAATTTGCCCATCTTTAAGATAAACAAGATGATCTGCGATTTTCTCAATATCTGAAATTATATGTGTTGAAAAGAAAACTGAAACATCTTCATTAATAAGTTCTTCTTGGATGATTTCTAGTACTTCATTTCTTGCGATAGGGTCTAATCCTGCTGTCGGTTCATCTAAAATGAACAACTTCGCATGATGACTGAATGCAATCGCAAAGGAAAGTTTCATCTTCATTCCTGTTGAAAACGTCTTAATCTTCTTCTTAAGCGGAAGTTTAAATCGTTCTATGTAGTGGTGAAAAATATCATGATTCCAATTGCGATACATCGGTCCAATACATCGCTCTACTTTTTCGATTGTCCATTTTTCATTCAAGTATAATTCCGAATAAATAAAACCGATTTGTTCTTTGATTTCTCTTTCTTGTTTCGGCATTTCATGTCCAAGCATTTCAATATATCCAGATTCTCGATGAATCAAGTTCATCAATAAACGAATAATGGTTGTTTTACCTGCACCATTAGCGCCAATGAAACCTGTCACATAACCTTTTGGAACATGAAATGAAATATCTTTAAGCTCGAAGTTTTTATGATGATACGAAAGTGACTGTACATCGATAGCTTTTTCTATCATTCATTTTCCTCCTCATAGATTAATGCTAAGATTTCATTCAACTCTTCAAGCGGCATACCGATTGTTTTTGCTTCTTTTACTAATGATTTCGTTAAATCTTCGATGACTATAAATTGCTTTTCTTTCAATATCGCATTGTCTTGCTCTTTAACGTAAGTACCCTTTCCCCTGATTGTGGTCACAAACCCATCTTTCTCCAAATCTTCATAAGCACGTTTGGTCGTAATTAAACTTACGCGTAAGTCTTTCGCAAGTTCTCTCATAGAGGGAAGATGATCACCGGGAGAAATATAACCTTTGAGTATATTTTCTTTAATCTGCTGCTTGATTTGTTCATATATCGGATATTCACTATTATTCTTAAGCAGTATTTTCATCTAACTTCCTCCCTAACTGTATATACACAGTATACACAGATATAACAGTTATGTCTATGATTTTAACGTAATCTTTACATAATCACTCAAATATCAGTCTTTCCTATATATATTGTATATACACAGAAGCAATAAAAAAGTAACTGCACAAGTGCATTGTGCAGTTACTTTTTACGTTTATACTGTTCTCTTTTCTTCCGATCATTATTACGACTGATAAAAGCACAAATCATGAACATGATGGCCGCTAAAAACATTTTAATACTTGCGCCTTCATCTTCAATAAATTGAAAATAAGCACCAGCTAAAAACGCTAGAATTGCGATAATCACAAAAATTTTAGTCAAATGTTTCAATATTTTCACCTCAAATATAATCAGTATATCAAATAATTATTGGGTATTCATGGTTAGTTTTTCTATTTTTAAGGATACATTTAGAATAATCGACCATATTTTCTGAAAATCGTCGTTCTCTACTTTCTATTTAAGCTCATTCAAGATAATATAGTAATGTATGAAGACTTTAAAAAGTGAGGCGGAATTATTATGAATCCATTAGCGCTTGATTTAAATGAGCAACTTACACAATCTAACCCTGTGATATTGGACATGCTGTCTGACTTAGGTAAACACATGTTTTATCCTAAAGGCATTTTATCTCAATCAGCAGAAGCTAAAGCAACAAAGTATAACGCAACAATTGGTATGGCGACAGATGATAATGGAAAATTACACTCTGATACAATCTACGATTTATACCAACATCTAGATCCAGATGAAATTTTCCCTTATGCGCCACCGCAAGGATTAGAAACATTACGTGCGTTATGGGAAGAAAAAATTCTAAAAGAAAATCCTGATTTAGAACAAAAACAAATTTCTAGACCTATCGTGACAAACGCATTAACACATGGCTTATCTATTTTAGCTGACTTATTCGTTAATGCTGGTGATACGTTATTATTACCTGTACAAAACTGGGGCAACTATAAATTAATTTTTAATACGCGTCATGGTGCTGATATTCAAACATATTCTATCTTTGATGAACAAAATCGCTACACAACTGATGGTTTTGTTGAAGCTTTAGAAAATTATGATCAAGACAAAGTCATCTTATTGTTGAATTACCCAAATAACCCAACAGGCTATACACCAACTGCAGATCAAGTTGATGTTATCGCTAAAGCAATTAAAGACTTAGCTGATCGCGGTACTAAAGTAATTACAATTGTTGATGATGCGTATTATGGTCTATTCTATGAAGATGTTTATACGCAATCATTATTCTCAGCATTAACACAGCTTGAATCAGAAAATATCTTACCGGTGAGATTAGACGGCGCAACTAAAGAATTCTTTGCTTGGGGCTTACGTGTCGGCTTTATTACTTTCGGTATTAATGATGAAATTACTAAAGCTGTCTTAGAAGCTAAAGTTAAAGGTTTAATCCGTAGTAATATCTCAAGCGGTCCTATGCCTTCACAAAGTGCAGTTCAATATGTATTGCAACCTGAACATCGTGAAGCGTTTGAAGCGGATGTGCAACGTCACATCGATACTTTACGCGAACGTTATGAAGTCACAAAATCAGTGGTATATGATGAGCAATTTAAAGCTTACTGGACACCTTATGATTTCAACTCTGGTTATTTCATGGCAATTCAAGTTAAAGGTGTTGATGCGGAAGCATTACGTAAACACTTAATCGAAGCATATTCTATCGGTACAATTGCTTTGAACAAAACTGATATCCGTGTTGCTTTCAGCTGTATCGAAAAAGACGATATCCCTCATGTGTTCGAATCTATCGCAAAAGGTATCGCTGACTTACAACAATAATAAATAATTAGCTAAACTCTGATCGACTGCTTAGTCCATCAGAGTTTTTTATGTATGATCACTTAAAAAAGCGTCTGTTTTACTGCCATAATATGAATTGTCAAAAAATCGCTATAATTTATATAACTCCTCTATTTTACAGTATTAACAGCCCAAAGCTTTGCAAGATTAAAATATAAAAGTATTATCTTGTGGTTGACACAATCAACTAACCGCATTATTATTAAAACATTCTCTAACTGTATAAGACTTTTGAAAAGATGTGATTTTGGTACATTAGTTCTTGAATTCTAAATAATGTTTTCTGAATATTAGTACTACTTATGCCTCTTTTGCTTTGCAGCTAGAATTGCATTATAAAAAATACTATGAATTGGAGGAAGGACCCATGATATCTTTTGAAAATGACTATCTAGAAGGTGCACATGAAAAAGTTTTAGAAAAATTAGTTCAAACTAATTACGTACAGGAGTCTGGATACGGCAATGATACATTTACTGCTGATGCAATTAGTAAAATCAGACAAGCTATCGATATGCCAGAAGCTGCTATTTATTTTCTAGTCGGTGGAACACAAACGAATCAAGTTGTAATTAACGCAATGCTAAACAAATACGAAGGTGTCATTGCCGGGGACACTGGTCACATCAGTGTACATGAATCCGGTGCGATTGAATTCAGTGGTCATAAAGTATTAACGGTACCTTCTGACAATGGTAAAATCACTGCTGATCAAGTAAAAAATTATATTGATGACTTCTATGAAGACTCAAACTATAAACATATGGTTTATCCAGGTATGGTTTATATTTCTTATCCTACTGAATACGGAACCTTATACACAAAATCAGAATTAGAAAGCATCTCAAACATGTGTAAAACATATGAGATCCCATTATACATTGATGGCGCGCGTTTAGGTTATGGTTTAGTCAGTGATGAAGCTGATTTAGATATTAAGGATATTGCCAAATATGCAGATGTCTTTTACATAGGTGGTACTAAAATCGGAGCTTTATGTGGTGAAGCTATTGTCTTCACAAGCAACAATGAGCCGAGGCACTTTACATCTATTGTTAAACAACACGGTGCCTTACTTGCGAAAAGCCGCTTAATCGGTGTTCAGTTTGCTGAATTATTTACAAATAACTTATATTTAGATATCAGTCGACATGCAGTGGATATGGCAATGCAATTAAAACAAGCATTTGTTGAAAAAGGCTACCAACTCTATTTAGATTCACCAACCAATCAGCAATTCTTTATTATGAACAATGAAACAATTGAAAGATTGAGTGAATATATAAAATTCACTTGTTGGGAGAAGTATAACGAGACGCATAAAATCGTACGCTTTGCGACCAGCTGGGCAACACGTGAAGAACATATCGCCTACCTTAAAGCACATATTTAAGTAAAATTTATCAAAAAGACACTTCATTAGCTATACATACTAATGAAGCGCCTTTTTTATCGATAGCAGTTTATGAATTAAACTGCTTTATTTATGATATCTCTTACATCATGCCTGGCATGCCCATTCCTGGGTTGCCTGCATCATTATTTTCTTCAGGAATTTTAGCTACTACAGCTTCTGTTGTTAAGAACATTGCTGCTACACTTGCAGCATTTTGTAATGCTGAACGTGTTACTTTTGTAGGGTCTACGATACCTGCATCTAACATATTCACCCATTCACCAGTAGCTGCGTTGTAACCAACACCTGGATCTGCATGTTTTAATTTTTCAACGATAATTGAACCTTCTAAACCAGCATTTTCAGCAATTTGACGTACAGGTGCTTCTAATGCTTTTAAGACGATATTAATACCTGTTTCAACATCACCTTCAGCTTCAATTTCGCTGACACGTTTGTATACATTCACTAATGCTGTACCGCCACCAGCAACAATACCTTCTTCTACTGCTGCACGTGTAGAGTTCAATGCGTCTTCGATACGTAATTTACGTTCTTTTAATTCTGTTTCACTTGCAGCACCGACTTTAATTACTGCTACGCCGCCAGTTAATTTAGCTAAACGTTCTTGTAATTTTTCACGGTCGAAATCTGAGTTAGTTTCTTCAATTTGTGATTTGATTTGTGATACACGTGCATCGATAGAATTTTTATCTCCATCACCGTTAACAATTGTTGTATTGTCTTTAGTAACTTCCACTTTATTTGCTGTACCTAACATATCAATAGATGCATCTTTCAAGTCATAACCTAAGTCATCAGTGATGAACTGTGCACCTGTTAAAATTGAAATGTCTTCTAACATTGATTTACGACGATCACCGAAACCTGGTGCTTTAACTGCGACTGCAGTAAATGTTCCACGCATACGGTTTAATACGATGTTTGTTAAAGCATCGCCTTCTACTTCGTCAGCAATGATTAAAATTGGGCGATTAGATTGAACAATTTGTTCTAATAATGGAAGAATATCTTGGAATGAGCTGATTTTTTTATCAGTCACTAAGATATATGGACGTTCTAATACAGCTTCCATTTTTTCAGAGTCAGTTACCATATATGGAGATTGGTAACCTCTATCAAATTGCATACCTTCAACTACGTCTAATTCTGTGTTGAAGCCGTTTGATTCTTCAATACTGATAACACCGTCATTACCAACTTTATCCATTGCTTCTGAAATGTATCGGCCGATTTCTTCATCGGCTGCTGAAATAGCACCAACTTGTGCAATTTCATTTTTATTTTCAACTTTTTGAGATTGATCATGCAAAGCTTGTACCGCTTCACCTACTGCTAAATCAATACCTTTACGTAAACCAACAGGGTTCGCACCGCTTGTTACGTTTTTTAATCCTTCTTGAATCATTGCTTGTGCAAGTACTGTAGCTGTTGTTGTACCGTCCCCAGCAATTTCATTTGTTTTATTCGCAACTTCTTGCACTAATTTTGCCCCCATATTTTCATATGGATCTTCTAGTTCAATTTCTTTCGCAATCGTTACCCCGTCATTTGTAATTAAAGGTGCAGTAAATTCTTTGTCTAGCACCACGTTACGACCTTTAGGTCCGATTGTTACTTTGACTGCATTCGCAAGTTGATCTACACCGCGAAGCATTGATTGACGTGCATCTTCAGAAAATTTTATTTCTTTAGCCATATGTTTATAGCCTCCTGTTATTTGTTATGATTGATGTATTATTGTACGATAGCTAGAATTTCTTCTTCACTGATAACAAGGTATTTGTCTTCACCGACTTGTACTTCACTTCCGGCATATTGTTCAAATACCACAGTGTCGCCTTCTTTAACTTCAGGCGTAATAACAGTACCATTATCTAAAGTTCTGCCTGGTCCGACTGCGATAACTTTACCTTCATTAGATTTTTCTTTCGCTTTATCAGTTAATACGATTCCGCTCTTAGTTGTTTGTTCACTTTCAACTCTTTGAATTATCACGCGATTCCCTAATGGTTTAAGCATGGTCGTTCCTCCTCTAATCTGTTGCAATTGTTTATTTCATATTTGATTTATTTACATATCAAGTTTTGTTTAGCACTCTCATATCCTGAGTGCTAATCCACTTTCTATATTAATCAAAATTGGTCAATACATCAAGCAATTAGAATTTTATTTTCCTCGCACAAACTTTTAGTTTAAAATGAATATAGCAACTAGATAGTATGGAGGAGTTACATTATGTCACGACTATGGTTTTCATTCCTAACCTTGATCGTTTATGGACTTGCATTGTTCGGTCCACAGATGTTGTATCGTGCTGGTTTGTTTGATCATTTTAAAGGCAAGCAACTTATGCTTACGACATCATACACACAAGTCATTTTAATGATTTTAGCAGCATTGGTCATTTTGTGGATGAATTATAAAATCAAAAACAAAACACGTTTAGAATTACAACCGAAAGTCCAAAAACGTTATGTCATTCTTTGGGCCATTGTAGGGCTCATTGTCGTACTGTTATATCAAATTATTGCTTCTCTATTAAATCATTTTGTATTTAAAATCGATCAGCCAAGCCCGAATACAACCGGCATTATGAAAATTATTCAAGAAGCACCTATTTTTATTGTACTCGTGGCAATTGCTGGACCTTTCTTAGAAGAATTCGTATTCAGAAAGGTTATCTTCGGTGAGATTTTCAATATTCTTAGAGGTAATAAAGTCATACGTTTTATCATTGCTGGCACAGTCAGCTCAGCATTATTCGCTATGGCACATAACGACCCAAACTTTATTTTAATTTATTTTGGTATGGGCTTTATTTTAGCTGGTTTTTATATTTACACCAAGCGTATTGCCGTACCCATTTTAATTCATATCTTCATGAATAGTTACGTGGTCGTCATTCAATTATTATTCGCAGACGATCTTAAAAAAATGCAAGAATCTGTATCATTTATTTTTCATATGATTGGATATTAAAAAATCACGCAACAGGTTACTCTCGAACTTGTTGCGTGATTTTTTTGAATTAGGTTCTATTAATATAGTTACTAATCTAAATACTATATTATTGCTTCTTTCGTTTCATAATCATTAATACAATACACCAGATAAATGCAACCCCGAATACAATTAACAAAGTGTTGAGTAAGCGTGGGTATTTCTGATTATCAGTTGTTTTTTCTTCTTGTTTCTTTTTCGCTTTATCTGCATTTTGTTTTGTATCTTCTGAAGGTTTGGTTGTCTGTTTAGCTTCAGCATGCTTATCTCGTTTTACTTCTTTTAAATCTGGCATTGAGCCTAAGTCACTTGTTACTAATCCTAAAATTTGCAAGTCTAGATTTGCATAATATTGTTGCGCTCTCATAGGACTGAAATACTGATATTTGAAATAGCCCGTACTTTGCTGTAAATTATTTAAATTACTATTATTACTAAAATTTTGCGGTTGCAACACTGCATGAACATCATCTTCAGTAGACTGCGTATCATCACTGATCATACCCACTTGATGAACAATAAACGGATTATATCTAAATGACCCTGTAATCAAATGGCCATAACGGTCACCAATTAAACCTAAATTTGAAAAAGGCATTACTTCATCCGAAGCTTGCTGTTCATTTAAGCCTCCATTTAAAGAAGGTGTTGCCGAAGCGAAATTAGAACTGTTCGGTATATAGTCAGCTGATGGATGATAGCTTGAAGTTGGCGTGACTTGTTGATTCGGTTGATATGAATTTTGTCCAGATTTATTGTTGCTTGGTAAATTATTGTCTGATGGGCCTTGTTCTGGTGTTTCTGGTGTAGTGGGTCCATCTGGCATTGATGGTTCTCCTGGTTCAGGCTCCTCTGGTGTTGGTTCGTCTGGCACAGGTTTTTCAGGTGATGGTTCAACTGGATGTGAACCGCCCTCTCCTCTTTGTGGAATCGTACCGCCACCTTGTCCTTTATCATTTTCACTATTATCTTCAGGTTTTTCTGTATTATCGCCTGAAGATGGTTTTTCTTCTGGATTTGTTTCTTCAGGTTTTGGTTCCTCTGGATTTGGTTCTTCTGGATTTGTAGGTTCGGGTTGGGTTTCAGTATTATTACTGCTGTCATTTGGGTTGTCCGAACTTTCTGCACCTGTTGAACTGCCTCCAGGTTGATCGTTTGGTTGAGGTTTTGTCGTATCTTGTGAAGTGTCTTCTTGTGTTGTATTTGTCTCCTCATTTGTCGATGTATTATTTGATTGTGTTGTTGTTTGGTCTTCTTTTTGTATTGTAGTATCACTCTGTTGGTTTGGCTGAACACTAGATGAAGTACTTTCATTTGAAGTGTCACTCGGACTTTGAGTTAACGTTTCTTCTTCAGGCGCGCTTTGATTATTTAAACCATCTGATTGTGTTTTAGTTGTTTCTGTTTGTTTTGAAACAGGTACTTGTTGATTATTTTGTGCTTGTTCTGCGGCATGTGTTACTGTACTTGGTAATAGCAGCCCAGTTGCAGCGATGGTCAATGTTAATTTTTTGTATACTTTCTTTTTCATTTTAACGCACCTCCTTTTATCAAATATAGCAATCAACTTAAGTATATAAGAACTTATCTTTAAATTCTATATGTATATTAGAATGAAAAGAAGTGTTAATATACTTAATAATTTGTAATAATCCAAATAAAGCTCTTAAATATCAGATTATTATCAATATTGGAAATTCATAACGTACTTTAGTACAGTAATATTAATAAAAGAATGGAGAGGATTATCAATGAAAGTTCAACTTTTTCAATTCAATCTTGCACATGGTAATGCGAAAGCTAACCAAGATAAGATTGAATCACTATTTTCAAAAAACCTTGAATCTGATACAGACGTCGCTGTTTTACCTGAAATGTGGAATAACAGTTACGCACTAGAACAATTATCTACTTTATCAGATGATGATTTAAAAGAGAGTCTATCATTCATTCAAAAGCTAAGCCGTGCTTATAACGTTACAATTGTTGCTGGATCAGTTTCTAATAAGAAAAAAGGCAATACTTTTAATACTGCATTCACAGTTAACGCACAAGGCGAATTGATTTATCAATACGATAAAGTACATCTCGTTCCTATGTTAGATGAGCATTTATACTTAACTGGCGGTGAAACTGTTCCTTATGTCTTTAACCTTAATGAACAAGTGCGTGCGTCACAAATCATTTGCTATGACTTACGATTCCCTGAAATTGCACGACACCCTTCTATTGAAGGTGCAGATATTTTATTCTATGTAGCTGAATGGCCGATGGCACGTTTAAATCATTGGCGTACATTGCTCCAAAGCCGAGCGATTGAAAATGATATCTTCGTTATCGCTTGTAATACTTGCGGTTTTGAAAAAGATGGTGGCACAGAATACGCGGGTCATTCTCTTGTGATTAATCCGAATGGAGAAATCTTAGCTGAAGCAGGAACTGAAGAAGAAGTCTTAACTGTAGATATTAATCTTGATGAAGTTAAGCAGCAACGACAAAATATTCCTGTCTTTGATAATAGACGCCCTCACCTTTATAAATATGATCAATAAAAATAACCCATGAGTTTGGGAGGAACTCATGGGTTTTACTTATTATTAAGGGAATGTTTACAGTTATTTTTCTATCTATTTTTGGGGATGTTATTAATTATGAAAAAAATTTAGTGAATTTACCGATATTTGATAAATTTAATGTTACTCACGATAATTTAACTACAATGATATGCATACCGAACGCTTCATTTCCGATATACATATATGAGAGATGCAGGAATCAATGCAAGGACAAACACCGATTCCTGCTTTAAGGATTAAACAATTTAGTGCTTATACTCAAAGGACAATAAATAAGGAATTATTTTTGAGTGAATTTTTGAACTGTTTCGATGATTAATTTTACGAATTCACCGATAGTGCCTACGATATCTCCTGCCATGTGTATTGCCCCCTTTCTTTTCAATATAGGATGATCAGTTAGTCTAAGGCATGTTAGACCTACGAAGAATATTAACGATGCCATAAACCAATTTCTTTGAAATATTAAGATGAAGTAAGGTAACCACATTGACTTCAAACACGATATGTTTATGTAATGTGTTACCTGAATTCTTATCACATCTCTGTGATACATCTTCATTAAAACATCATTTCTAAAGTTAATGTTAAATAATCCCTAACTTATGATATTTCAATCATAACTGTCTATAAATATATGTTAAAATGACGATAATAGTAGATTTTCTACAGTTTGGAATAAAAAACGAACAGTTAGGCAATGAATCAATAAAATATCCTTTTTAGTTGTATAATGTCAGTGAGGAGAGTGAGGCTATGCAAAAGGCTTTTTATAAGCAGGTTGATCGTTGGGCTCAAGCCCTTCAAAAAAGAAACAATCTAGACCGTATCGCTTATTTAAAAATAAAGCTTGGCCTAGAAGTCTTTTTCAATAACCTTTTCAAAACGATTGTCGTTTATGGACTTGCTCTTCTATTCCATGTTTTCTTATACACACTAACTGTTCATTTAAGCTATTTTATTATCCGACACTTTGCACACGGTGCGCATGCCAAATCAACACTTGCATGCTATATAGAAAGTATTGTTTTATTCGTAATGTTGCCATGGCTCTTAGCAACGTATCATGTACCAATCAACATTATGATTACTCTTGCAGCAATCGCAGTCATTTTACTTTGTATTTATGCACCTGCTGCTACAGTTAAGCAACCAATTCCCACACGACTGATTAAGAAAAAGAAAATCACGGCAATCATTCTTGCAACATTAATGTTTGCAATTTCATTCCTTGTTCCTAATGCTTACCAACAAATGATTTTGCTAGGTATCACATTACAAGGCGGTTCACAATTGCCAATATTTTTCCCTAAAAACAGAAAGGATGTATTGTAATGGACTTATTAAATGGTATCTTTAAATTATTCGCTTTTATCTTTGAGAAAATTGGAAACTTAGCTAAGTATAACCCATGCCTAGGGTTTTTAGATGAACCAACTGTACCGAAAGAATTATTAGAAGAAGACAAATAAGAACTTCAAATTTCATCGTTATAGAGAGTGTGTTTAAACATGGAATTATTAAGCGGCATTTTAATATCGTCCTATCAAGGATTGATGTTATTTATTATCTCTAAAGTCATACTAAACTTTAAATATACACCAAAAGAAAAGATGACAATTGGCTTTATTACTATTATTAGCGGTCTAATTTATATTGTTTTAAACAGATTTACGTTGTTCATTATCATTCTTATTGACACTATATATCTTTATCGAAAAACAAAATTATATTCTATTTTAACAATGGTAGGAAGTGTTCTCATTATTTATTTAGGGAACCTTTCTGCCATCTCTTCATTCTTAATACTTGATCAAGAAAAAACTAATATTATTATTGTTTATGCAGTATACTTATTTTTATTTACTGTTACATCACTTATATTAGCTTACTTGGTCCGTTTTATAATACAAAAATTAAAGAAGTCTTATTTATCAACCAATAAGCTTTATTTGTCAGTTGTCTCTATTTTTTTAGCTAGTATCTTCATTTCCTTGTTTACATTTATGCCAAAAAATATTAGTACTTTTAAAAACTTACAGTTGATGGTCATATTATACATTTCATTCATTCTTGCCGTAGTTGTTTTAGTGTTAGTAATCAGCTTCACGGTATTACGAGAAATGAAGTATAAGAGACAAGTTGAAGAAATAGAGAATTATTATAAATACACCTTACGTATTGAAAAGATTAATAACGACATGCGCAAGTTCAGACATGATTATGTGAATATATTACTTTCCATGTCTGAGTTTATTCGTGATGACGATATGCCTGGTTTAAGAGCTTATTTTGAGGAGCATATTGTTCCACTTAAAGATAATATGCAGACGAATTCTTTTAAAATCAATGGACTTGAACGTTTACAAATTCGAGAGTTAAAAGGTTTGTTGACGACTAAAATTATTCAAGCACAAGAAAATAATATCAGAGTAAGTGTTGAAGTACCTGATGAGATACATCATATTTCATTAGACATGATTGACTTATCGAGAGTAATGGGGATTATTTTGGATAATGCAATTGAAGCTTCCACTGAAATCGATGATCCTTTAATTCAAATCGGCTTTATGAAAAATAAGGATGCCGTGATGATTATTGTGATGAATAAGTGTGCTAAAGATATCCCTAAAGTTCATGAACTATTTAAAGAGAACTTCTCTACTAAAGGTCCAAATCGAGGTTTAGGGCTATCAACTTTAAGAGAAATTATTGATCAAACGGATAATGTCTTATTAGATACTGTGATTGAAAACCATTACTTTATACAAAAACTTGAAATCATGAATACAGAGCACGAGGATGTGAAATAAACGTGAAGATTATTATATGCGAAGATGATGTACAACAGCGTGAACACATTGAATCCATCATTGAAAATTATATTATGATTGAAGAAAAACCTTTAGAAGTGGCGCTCTCAACGGGTGATCCTTATGAGGTATTAGAATTCGCTAAAGCTACAAATGAGATTTGTTGTTACTTCTTAGATATTCAGTTAGATTCTGATATTAACGGTATTAAGCTTGGCAGCGAACTTAGAAACTATGATTCTGTCGGCAGTATTATCTTTATTACTAGCCACAGTGAACTCACTTATCTTACTTTCGTTTATAAAGTAGCAGCCATGGACTTTATTTTTAAAGATGACCCTTCAGAAATGAAATCTCGAATTATTGATTGTATCGAAACTGCATTGACGAGACTACAGTTGCTTTCAAAAGAATCTAGTCTCGAAACAATTGAGTTAAAACGTGGTAGTAACTCAGTCTATGTTAATTACGATGATGTCATGTTCTTTGAATCCTCGGCAAAATCACATCGCTTAATTGCGCATTTAGACAATCGTCAAATCGAATTTTATGGCAACTTAAAAGATTTAAGCCAATTAGATGACCGCTTCTTCCGTTGTCACAATAGTTACGTCATTAATCGCAATAACATCGAAGAAGTAATATCTAAAGAACGTGAGGTCTACTTTAAAAATGGTGAACACTGTTATATCTCAGTAAGAAATTTAAAGAAAATCTAATCAAACAGGGCTGAAATCGCAATTGATTTCAGCCCTTCTTTTCTACTTATTCTTTTTATATTTCCACTTATAATTTATTGCTCCGAGTTATCTTCTACTTCATATATACCATGCAAATCATATTTCGTGAATTTTAAATATGCTTGACCTGATTCTGTACCTACACGTATTCCTTTACTATTCTCTGGAGGGAAAATGCGTGAAGACATAACACGCTCACCATGATTACAGAAAACTTCAATACTAGACTGGTCTACAAAAATTTGTAAATGCTCTAAATCTCGACTCAATTGTACTGAACATTTCGTTTCAACATTTGCAAGCGGTACTTCTCCACTTTCACTGCAATCTAATGTCACTAAACGAGAATGTGTGTTATACGTCACTTTTGTCGAATTCCATTTTGAGACTTTTACTTCAAAATAGATTTCAGTCGCATCATTTTCCAAAATTTCAATCTGCAGTTCAAAGTTGTCGCCTTCATAAGGGTGGAGCTGTTTCGCAAATTTATTGGCATAACCTAATGCTGTTTCTTCGTTATATCTTAATTGTTTTAAGCTGGAGTGTGGTGTTTGATATATCTTTCCGTTGTGCATAGTAAGTTGTCTTGGAATAGAAAGACAAGGAACTTGTGCAATTTCAGGCAAATGTTCATATTCGCCTTCTGTTTTTAATAAACCAATTAAGACACGCGAACCTTCAGCATCTTCGAACGTTTGAGGGAAGACAAAACCAAAGCCGTCATCCCACAATTTGAAATCGCCATGATTCATCTTAAAGTTATGGAAATGTAAATGCCCCATTAAGTAACCTGCTTTAAATGCGTGTTCCGTATTTTCAGCTGTAAAAGTTAAAATGTCATAACCGTTCATAGTGAAATAATCAGATGCATGCCAAAAATCACCAAAGTGAGAAAGATTTGTATGGACGGGTGCAATCAATTGCCATTGGTTGAGATCGTCAGCATGATAAGCTAATAATCTTCCTTGTCCTTTTTCTGTTTGTGCACTTAACAATGCAAAACGTGCTCCATCTTTTTCAAACACTTTTGGGTCTTGTACATTTTGAACATAGCCTTCAGGCACTTCAAAATTGATAGGTTGCTCATATTTTTCGATTTCACCTGTATGATTTTTCACTGCATGCAGTTGCGTGAAAGGTGCTTCAATAACAGCATCTTTACTTTTTGCTGAGTATATAAAATGTGTCTGCTGATTGATCTCTATCGCACTGCCGCCTTTAATCCCCTCATCATCAAATAATCCGTCTGGTTTTAACATAATCTGTTCTGTAGGATTTTGTATTAAATCAGGAGTTTGATATGCGTAACTATAGCTTAATCCATTATTAATCGTAAATGGATACCATACATGACTTATTAAATAATGCTTGCCATCAAATAATAGACCATTCGGTTTACCCGCTGAACCAAATGGCGGCTGTAAATGGAATGTTTGTTTATACGGTGAAGAAGCGAACTTGTCTTTGAGTTCAGCAATTCTTTCAGCTGGTAGTTGTTCTATTCGTTGCGTTTCTACTTCATTTATCCAATCTTGCATCAACCATGTCCTCCTAATTAAACGTTTATCATCATTTCTTTTATTTTAGCATATTTATATACGCCCACCTATCCTCTTTTTCATACGGATTTCTATCTATGACATTTATATCAATTTTATAAGATAATACTTGTGCTTAATCAATTAATAATTTAGGGTAAAATTATACCCTTGCAATTTGGTCAATTGTATATTAGGATAAACCTTATCAACATTATCGGAAAAGAGGGATTAAATGATTTGGATGATTATCAGCGGTCTAATTGTGGGGAGTTTACTAGGATTTGTAATGCAGCGGACACGATTTTGTTTAGCCGGCGGATTTAGAGATATGTATGTTCAAAAAAATAATAAAATGTTTTACGCTTTACTCATTGCAATTTCTGTTCAAGCAATTGGCTTATTAGCTTTCACAGCGATAATTGGCAAACCTTTAGATAACGGAACATTCCCAATTATCGGAACAATTGTTGGATCATTTGTTTTCGGTGTTGAAATTGTATTAGCTGGCGGTTGTGCCACTGGTACTTACTACCGTGCTGGTGAAGGTCTTATCGGCAGCTGGTTAGCTTTAGTTGCTTATGCAGTATTCTCAGCTATTACTAAAGCAGGATTGTTAAAACCAGTGATGGAAGGTCTTAATTCAAAAACTAATGTTAATGCAGATATGTCAACAAGTACAGGTATTCCTGCTTGGGTTTGGGTCATTGTCATTACAGCAATTACAGTGTTCTTTGTGGTTAAAACAGTACGTAAACCTAAACCGAAAATTGCAGTCCCTAAATTAAAACAAAAATTCACAGGTGTACGTCACTTCTTCTTTGAAAAGAAATTCCACCCATTCGTAGCAGCAATTGTTGTTGGATTAATTGCGTTACTTGCTTGGCCAATGAGTTATTCAGCAGGCCGTGAAGGTGGTTTAGGTATCACTACACCTTCTTCAAATTTAGTACAATTTATCATCACAGGTAAAACATCATTCTTAGACTGGGGTGTATTCTTAGTCTTAGGTATTTTCATCGGATCTTATATTGCAGCTAAAGGTTCACGTGAATTTGCTTGGAGATTACCAGATAAAAAGACTTTAAGAAATAGTGTTATCGGCGGTGCATTAATGGGATTCGGCGCTTCAGTTGCCGGCGGTTGCTCAATTGGTAACGGCTTAGTTGCAACAGCAGCATTATCTTGGCAAGGCTGGATTGCTCTTGCATCAATGATTTTAGGTACTTGGTTAATGAGTTACTTTATCTTTATTAAACCAATGAAAGCATTACGTAAAGCACCTGCTAAAACAACTGCTTCAAGACCTGCAACACAATCATAATTAAGTTAAAATAGCCATAACGAATTAAAAGTTTTAAACAAAGGAGAATGAAACTATGGTATACGAACTAGGAACAGTCGGAATGGTTTGTCCTTTCCCTCTTATCGAAGCACAGAAGAAAATGGAAGAATTAGAAGTCGGAGACGAATTGAAAATTGACTTTGACTGCACACAAGCGACAGAAGCTATCCCAAACTGGGCAGCTGAAAAATCTTACCCTGTAACAAATTACGAACAATTAGGAGATGCTTCTTGGACAATAACAGTTCAAAAAGCCTAAACTAAAAAAGGAGTTTGCATTGAATGAAAATTCAAGCAAACTCCTTTTCTTTATTTACGATTCATATTATTCATAAAGAAGAGTAAAGACTGTAATTCTACCCCTAAATCAATATGATGTACTGATACATTATCAGGTACATCGATACGTGAAGGTGTAAAGTTTAAAATGCCTTTTACGTTACTAGCGACAAGTTGATCAGCAACTTCTTGTGCTGCTCTTCCAGGTGTTGTGATAATCACTACATCTAAATTGCCTTTTTTCAAAATATCATGAATGGCATCCATGTCTTTAACTTCAACTTTTCCAATTTGCGTACCGACTACATCCGCGTCAATATCAAACGCTTCTGTAATCACCATATCATCGTGGATTGAGAAGTTATATGAAAGCAATGCTTTCCCTAAGTTCCCTACGCCGACTAAACCAATACGAATTACATCACTTTCGCTGATTTCGCCTTTAAAGAATTCTAATAAACTCTCCACATTGTAACCATAACCTTTTTTACCCAGCTCACCAAAATATGAAAAATCTCTTCTGATGGTAGCTGAATCAATATCCAATGCTTCACTGATTGTTTTAGAATTCACTCTATCTATCCCTTTTTCTTGAAGGGTATTCACGAATCGGTAATATAAGGGTAATCGTTTCAAAGTCGCGCGAGGAATTTTATTGTTTTGATTAGCCAATTTATTTTCCTCCAAATCTTTCTAACTACTATCCCAAACTTTATTCAGTTCAACCATAATAAAACTATACTTTTAATCGTATGAAGTTATGTTAATTTAGCCATGGAGTTGTGAAAAGTAGTCATTTTATCGACTATTAGCAGATTATAGTATTATCATAGTTAATAATGCTGTACAACAATACTCAGCTTGTTTCTGGAATCATTTTTTATTATTTAAGTATACCGTATGATTTCAGAAATTGGAATGACTGTATTATCAACATTTTAGTGAATACGCTCTTTATTACACTAAAACATCCATAATTGCATTTGTAAATTACAGCAATGTACTAACTATTATACGATTAGAATTTTGTTTTGAACACATTTTTTTAAACAAATAATAATTAATGGTCTGTATTAAATGTGTATTGACACAAATTTCTGATAAAATATTCAATCTTTTAATTTCGCGTGATATGTTAGGAATTCATGTCAATTGCGCTTATAATAGTAACTAAGCGACGCTTTTTAGGAAGGAGGACTACGAGATATTTATAGACAAATCTCGTATAAATTTGAATGATATTACTACAACTAAACAATGTCTCAAAATCCTTCGACGGGGAAGAAATCTTTAGTGATGTCCACTTTGAAGTAAAGAGTCATGAAAAAATAGGCATTGTCGGCAGAAATGGCGCTGGCAAATCAACATTAATGAAAATCATTGCTGGTGTGGATGGTTATGATAGCGGCAATGTCTCGAAAATCAAAAATTTAAAAGTCGGTTATTTAACACAACAAATGACCTTAGATACTGACCATACCGTATGGGAAGAGATGTCTAAACCTTTTGCGTATCTTAAACAAATGGAACAAGAGATGCAGGCGGAAACTAATTGGTTAGCCAATCATGCTGATGAATATGAATCTGAGACTTTCAAAGACCATATGGCAAGATATGAAGCTTTGTCTAACCAATTTGAACGCTTAGAGGGGTATCAATTTGAAAGCAAGATTAAAACGGTCTTACACGGACTAGATTTTAACGAAGAAGATTTCAATCGTTCAGTAAATGATTTCAGCGGTGGTCAAAAAACGCGTTTGTCACTTGCACAAATGTTATTGAGTGAACCTGATTTATTATTACTCGATGAGCCGACCAACCATTTAGATATGGAAACAACACAATGGCTCGAAGATTATTTGAATTACTTTAAAGGTGCTATCGTTATTATCAGTCACGACCGGTTCTTCTTAGATAAAACGGTCAACCAAATCTACGATGTCGCACTCGGTGCAGTTCAACACTATGTCGGCAACTATAGTAAATTTATCACACAACGTGATCAATACTATCAAAAACGTATGCAAGAATACGAACGTCAACAAGCTGAAATTAAACGACTAGAAACATTTGTCGAAAAAAATATCACACGTGCATCAACAAGCGGAATGGCTAAAAGTCGTCGAAAAGTTTTAGAAAAAATTGAACGTATCGATAAACCGATGTTAGATGCTCGCAGCGCTAATATCCAATTCGATTTTGATCGTAATACAGGTAATGACGTATACCATATTAGAAACTTAGAAATCGGTTATGCAGAGCCTGTGATTGCACCTATCACAATGGAAATCACTAAAGGAAATCATTTAGCAGTCATTGGACCGAACGGTATCGGAAAATCAACATTCATTAAAACTGTAGCCGACCGTATTCCTAAATTAGGCGGCGAAATTATTCATGGCGCAAATTTACGTGTCGGTTACTACGATCAAAAACAAGCAGAATTCAAATCTAATAAAACCATTTTAGACTATGTATGGGACCAATACCCTACCATGCCAGAAAAAGATGTACGTGCAGTATTAGGTCGTTTCTTATTTGTTCAAGATGATGTAAAAAAAATCATCAATGATTTATCAGGTGGTGAAAAAGCCCGTTTACAATTGGCATTATTGATGTTAGAACGTAATAATGTCTTAATTCTTGACGAGCCTACCAACCACTTAGATATCGATTCTAAAGAAATGTTAGAACAAGCACTTCAAGATTTTGAAGGTACTTTAATCTTCGTTTCACATGACCGTTACTTTATTAATCAACTGGCAAATAAAGTTTTCGATATGCAACCAGATGGCGGTACTGTTTACGCAGGCAATTATCAATATTATTTAGATAAAACTGAAGAGAAAGCCGCGATTGCCGCAAAAAATGAAGCACAACAAGCAGCACAAATCTCGACTGAAGAAAATACGAATTCATACGAAAATCAAAAAGCACAGCGTAGAGAACTACGTCAGTTAGAACGCCAAATTGAAAACTGTGAAGCAGAAATTGAAAAGTTCGAAGAACAAATCGAAACCATCGATCATCAATTAACACAACCAGAAGTATTTAATGATCCAGAAAAAGCTGCACAGTTAGCTGAAGAAAAAGACACTATCGAACACCAACTCGAACAAGTTATGGAAACGTGGGAAGAATTACAAGAAAAAATAATATAAACCATAAAGGTTACCGAGGACTAGAAATGAACACTTCATTTTTAGTCCTCTTTTATTACAATTCCTTAACAAAATTATCAACATTAAAAATCCCTTAACATCAACTATCCACAGAGTTATCCACTTTATCCACAGGTAAAAAGACACCATTTTAAAGACTATTCACATCACTTTCCACAGTTATTCACCTATTTACCCACACTTATCCACAAGTTATTCACTTATTGTTGATAAGTACGCATGTTCGCTATTGACAAAACAACAACTCAATCAAAATTGGCGACTGCTCATTATTATGAGATACTATAAATAATTCATATAAATAGAGAGGTATTATTCATGGATAGTGTACTTAATATTTTCTTATTTTTAATCTTCATGTGGCTAGTGATTACAGCGCTTTATATCATACTCACTTACTACCAAAAATACCGCGCTGCACAACGTATACGTTCATTATGGGATGCACGCGCTAAATCTGAAAGCTTCATACGTCCCAATCAACATTATCGCTATCAATACGATACATATCATCAGCAAAATGAACATACACTCGATGATAAAACATGGTCCGATTTAAATTTAGACGACGTGTTTCAACAACTCAATTATAATTTCACCGCAATTGGTGAAATGCGCTTATACGCAACACTTCGAGGCATGTTTAAAGTTAACAACCAAAGTTTGATTAACAAGTTCAAAAATCATAAAACATTTCGTCAAAGTGTGTCTGTACATTTATCACAAATTGGCAAAACAATTTATCCAATGTTTCCGGATCAAATCAAACCAATTAAAATGCAAAATATTTATTATCTATGTCCTTTGCTTCCTATTATAGGTTTGATACTTGTACGTATTCTAAAGGGCCCAGGCTTATTAATATTACTCTTTACGATTGTGTTGAATATCTTTCTAAGCGGTAAATTATCCAAACACTACTCTGAATATATCAACGCAACCTTTTATTCTGTTAATGTCATTAAAAAAGCTGAACGTATTCATCAACTTGAACAAGCACCTGAACTTGATGTGAATTTCAAACATTTCGCGAAAGCCAAACGATTCAGTCCCCTACTAGGTAAAGTTTCACCTGATAACGAAGGCGGTGCGATGGCAGAATTTATTAAACTCGCTTTCATGTTAGATTATGTTATTTTCAATTCAGTTCAAAATACCTTTACTAAGCATCAAGATGAACTGATGGCTTGTTATGACTATGTCAGTGAAATTGACAATCATTATGCGATTGCTTTATGGCAAGAAACTTTAGAATCATATACACATCCTGAAGTCACACAACAACCTGAATTAGAATTCAACGCGTTAGTTCACCCTTTACTTGAGACACCTGTCCCAAATGATTTAAACATTCAGCGAAACATCTTACTGACAGGTTCGAACGCATCAGGTAAATCGACGTTCATGAAAGCTGTAGCACTCAATTTAGTATTAGCGCAAACTGTTGATACAGCATTAGCGACTCAATTCAAATATAAGCCTGGTATGATTTTAACTTCTATGGCAAATCAAGATGATGTACTGAGCGGAGATAGTTACTTCATCGCAGAATTGAAATCTATCTTACGCTTAATGGATCAAACAAACACTTATTGTTATTGCTTTATCGATGAAATATTTAAGGGAACGAATACAACAGAGCGCATTGCTGCTTCTGAATCAGTTTTAAATTACCTTGCAGAACATCCCAAATACAGAATCATTGCGGCAACGCATGATATTGAATTATCACAACTACTTGAACAGGATTTTGCGAATTATCATTTTAATGAAACGATTAAAGATGATGAAATTTATTTTGACTATAAAATCAAACCAGGTAAAGCAGATACTCGTAATGCAATTGAATTATTACGCTTAATGCACTTTCCTGATGCTGTTTATCAAAATGCATTAAAAAACACAAAAAAGTAGAGAAGCAAAATAACCGCTTCTCTACTTTTTCTTTTATCAATATTTCTTTTTATTCAATTATTCTACTGAAAATTCTTCAATATCAATACTGCTTTTACCATTTAAATCTAAATCAGCTTTTAATCCAGCTTCATATAAATAATGACCTGCTGCACCAATCATCGCCGCATTGTCAGTACATAACTTCGGACTTGGAATTGATAATTTAATCTGATGTTCTGCACATGCTTCTTTAAGTGCTTTTCGTAAACCTTTGTTGCTTGCGACACCACCTGCGACTATTAACTGATTCACTTGATACGTTTCACATGCTTTAATCGCCTTGTGTACTAAAACTTCAACGACACTATTTTGGAAACTTGCCGCAACATTTTCAGGAATAATTTCTTCATTCTTTTGTTTCAAGTTATGCAGCTTATTGATAACTGCACTTTTTAAACCACTGAAGCTAAAATCAAAACTATCCGGTTCTAGCCATACACGTGGGAAGTCGTAGACATCTTCCCCTTTTGTTGCGAGTTGATCGACTTTCGGTCCGCCGGGATACGGCAAGCCGATTGTACGTGCCACTTTATCATAAGCTTCACCGACTGCATCGTCTCTTGTTTCACCGATAACTTCAAAGTTTAAATGGTCTTTCATATAAACTAACTCCGTATGACCACCTGATACTATCAGTGCCATCAACGGAAACTCGAATGGTTCTTCTAAATTATTCGCATAGATATGACCTGCAATATGATGCACCGGGATTAATGGTTTATCATATGCATATGCTAATGCTTTTGCTGCATTGACTCCGATTAAAAGTGCACCGATTAAGCCTGGACCTTCTGTCACCGCAACCGCATCTATTGCTTCCATATCTGTATGCGTTGTTGTTAAGGCCTCATCTATCGTTTGTGTGATACCTTCCACATGATGACGGCTCGCTACTTCAGGGACCACGCCGCCGAAACGTTTATGACTTTCAATTTGGCTCAGCACAGTATTGCTTAAGATTTCTTTGCCATTTTTAATCACACTGGCACTTGTTTCATCACAGCTTGATTCTATTGCTAAAATTAATGTATCTTTTTCCATTATAAATCCACCCACATTACGAGTGCATCCTCGCCTTCTCCATAATAATTTTTTCGTTTGCCGCCGTAATTGAACCCTAATGATTCATAAACACGACGCGCAATGCTGTTTTCAATACGTACTTCTAAACTCATAACCTCACATGTCTGTCTAGCGAAATTCATCGCATACTCCACAATTAACTTTCCTAATCCATACCCGCGCATCTTTTCAGTTACCGCAACTGTCGTAATTTGTGCTTGATCAATGACGGTCCATATACCGATATAACCAATAATCTCTTGCTCATATTCCATCACAAAATAACGTGCAAATTGATTACGTTCGACTTCATGATAAAAAGCATCAATAGTCCAAGAGCTATCATTAAAACACAAGCGTTCTAAATCAAAGACCTTCGGCACATCCTCTACAGTCATCAATCGTATATTCAAGCCATTTAATTCTGTTGCGTTTTTAACCAATTGCGTTCTGCCTCAGAAAGTTTAAGATAGTCTGGTTTAAAGGTATGGATATTTTCTGGTTGCGTAATTAAACTTTGCATCACGCCGGCTTTAGGAAGTTGATGAATTATCGGTCCATTTAGCAACTCAGTAATATTTTCTAAATCATGACCGACAAAAACGTGTGGCTGTTGTTGTTGATTCAGGTAATCATTTAAATCTGTAATCAACATATATTGGTCTTCTAATAAGTTAACAAGTCGACCTTCTTGGTATTGATAAACACCTGTATAAACCGCTTCTCGTCTTGCATCAAACACGGGAACAATTAACTGTTCAGTCTGTGTATCAGGTAAAGTTGCAGCTAAGGCTTCTAAAGATGAAACGCCATATAACTCTGTATTTAATGCATAAGCTAACGTTTTAGCAGTCGTAACACCAATTCTTAATCCAGTGTATGAACCAGGACCTTTAGCAACGATAATTGCATTAATATCTCTTTTAGTGATACCTGCTTCTTCAATGATTTTTTGAATCGCCGGCATCAGTTGAACAGAATGATTACGTTTAATATTTGTGGTATGTTCTACTAATATATTTTCATCTTGCATCACTGCAAGCGACATAGGCTTATTGGATGTATCCAGCAGCAAGTAAATCACGTGTGACGTCCTCCTTCAGTTGTGTATAATGCGCACCTTGTACTTCTATTGTAATTTCTCTTTTATTTTCATCTACTGCAGTAAGATTAATCGTTAAATGATTATCTGGCAATAAGTCTTGAATAAATGTACTCCATTCAATAACGGTTACTGCATGATCATCAAAATATTCATCGAACCCTAAGTCTTCATCAGAATCTTCTAAGCGATAGCAATCCATATGATGAAATTTCATGTTCGTTCCTTTATAAGATTTAATAATATTGAAGGTTGGAGAGTTAATTGTACGTTTCACTCCTAAATGCTTACCGATGAATTGACTTAATGTTGTCTTTCCTGCACCTAAATTACCATTTAATAAAATTAGATCTTTGGGTTGTAAATGCTTTGTCAGTATTTCAGCAAATTGATTCATTTGATCAATATTGTTGATTGTTATCATTTTCAAGTCTCCTATTTTCTATTCTGTATGCGTACAGAAATTTCGTCTTCTATATTGTAACATGGCATGCAACTGCTTTTGACTATAATGATTGTTTGCTTTAAAAATAAAATATGTAATTATTAAAAACGTTTTCATGTGTGAAATTAAAAAATTTTCAGAAATCCGGTTGACATCCCTCTGGACATGTAGTAAATTAAGTTTATCAAATTTTTAGACAATTCAAATTTATTCATAAAACCATTCGAAAGGAGCAAATTGAAATGACTAACAGAACACAAGCAAATACTCTACCGACAACAACAAATATTTTAGTCATTTTATTAATTTGCTAGGACTCGAACTTTAGTAAAAACCATTACTAAATGTTTAAGTCCTATTTCCGATTGAATGGGACTTCCATTGACGTCCCAATAATTATTGGGACGTTTTTTTATTTGAATCTTCGGGGGGAATTATATTGAGAAGCGACACAATCAAAAAAGGAGACCAACAGGCTCCGGCCAGAAGTTTACTTCATGCCACAGGACAAATCAAAGATCCAACAGATATGAACAAACCATTCGTAGCGATTTGTAACTCTTATATCGATATCGTTCCAGGACATGTTCACTTAAGAGAATTAGCAGATATTGCAAAAGAAGCTATCCGAGAAGCAGGCGCAATTTTGAATTCAACACAATCGGTGTTGACGATGGTATCGCAATGGGACACATTGGAATGCGTTATTCATTACCATCTCGTGAAATCATCGCAGATGCAGCTGAAACAGTTATCAACGCACATTGGTTCGACGGTGTCTTCTACATTCCAAACTGTGACAAAATCACACCAGGAATGTTAATGGCAGCAGTTAGAACAAACGTACCTGCTATCTTCTGTTCAGGCGGACCGATGAAAGCTGGTTTATCTACAACAGGTAAAGCCTTAACTCTTTCATCTATGTTCGAAGCAGTTGGTGCCTTTAAAGGCGGTTCAATGACAAAAGAAGAATTTTTAGATATGGAACAAAATGCTTGCCCTACTTGCGGTTCTTGCGCAGGTATGTTCACAGCAAACTCAATGAACTGTTTAATGGAAGTATTAGGACTAGCACTTCCATATAATGGTACAGCATTAGCCGTATCAGACCAACGTCGAGAAATGATTCGACAAGCCGCTTTCCAATTAGTAGACAATATTAAAAATGATTTGAAACCACGTGATATCGTTACAAAAGAAGCATTAGATGATGCATTCATATTAGATATGGCGATGGGCGGTTCAACAAACACAGTACTTCACACACTTGCAATCGCAAATGAAGCGGGTGTTGATTATGACTTAAGCCGTATCAATGAAATTGCTAAACGTACACCTTATTTATCTAAAATCGCACCAAGTTCTTCTTATTCTATGCACGATGTTCATGAAGCCGGCGGTGTTCCTGCTATCATCAATGAATTAATGAAAAAAGAAGGTACATTGCACCCTGACAGAGTGACTGTTACAGGTAAAACACTTCGCGAAAACAACCAAGGCAAAGAAATCAAAAACACAGATGTCATCCATCCACTTGATAATCCGTACGATAAAGAAGGTGGCCTTTCAATCTTATATGGTAACTTAGCTCCAAATGGTGCAGTTATCAAAGTCGGCGGTGTAGATCCTGAAATCAAAGTCTTTAAAGGAAAAGCCATTTGTTTCGACTCTCATGATGAAGCTGTTGAAGCAATTGATAACCACACTGTACGTGAAGGTCACGTTGTAGTTATTCGTTATGAAGGCCCTAAAGGCGGACCAGGAATGCCTGAGATGTTAGCCCCTACTTCATCTATCGTAGGTCGCGGCTTAGGTAAAGATGTTGCATTAATCACTGACGGAAGATTCTCAGGAGCAACAAGAGGTATCGCAGTCGGACACATTTCACCTGAAGCAGCATCAGGCGGACCAATCGGATTAATTCGTGACGGTGATGAAATCGTCATCGACTTAACAAACAGAACATTAGATGTAGATGTTTCAGAAGAAGAAATGAACAAACGTAAAACAGAAGTCAAACCATTTAAAGCCAAAGTGAAAACAGGTTACTTAGCACGTTATACAGCACTTGTTACAAGTGCAAATACGGGCGGTGTTATGAGAGTACCAGAATATCTAATTGAGGAGTGATGCTTTATGTCTAACCCACAAATGACTAAACATAATGAAGAAGCAAACAGTACACAAGCAGCCACGAAAACGAGTAGAAGCGGTTCGGAATTGTTGGTAGAAGCACTGTTGAAAGAAGGCACAGAGTTGCTTTTCGGTTATCCAGGAGGTGCCGTGCTACCGCTCTATGATACATTTTACGATGGTAAAATCAAACATATCTTAGCACGACATGAACAAGGTGCTGTACACGCTGCGGAAGGTTATGCCAGAGTTTCTGGCAAACCTGGCGTAGTTGTAGTTACCAGCGGTCCAGGAGCAACAAACGTTATTACAGGTATTGCAGACGCATTTAGTGATTCATTGCCACTTGTAGTATTTACAGGACAAGTGGCAACACCAGGTATCGGTAAAGATGCATTCCAAGAAGCGGATTTACTTTCAATGACAACACCTATCACTAAACACAACTTCCAAGTTAAACATCCAGACGAAATTCCTGAAGTGGTACATCAAGCGTTTCACATTGCAAATACAGGTCGTAAAGGCCCAGTAGTCATCGACTTCCCTAAAGATGTCGGCATTCTACAATCTGATGTTGATGTATGTGACGAGCTTGATTTACCAGGATATCGTTTAGCTGATGCACCGAACCCTCAAGATGTACAAACTGTGCTAGAATGGTTGAAATCAGCGAAGAAACCAGTCATTTTAGCTGGTGCAGGCGTGAGACATTCAGAATCAGGTCCACTTCTGACTACATTTGCTGAACGCCATCAAATTCCAGTAGTCACAACTTTACATGGGTTAGGCACAATTCCTTACAGCAATCCCCTATTCTTAGGTATGGGCGGTATGCACGGATCTTACGCAAGCAACATGGCACTTTCTGATTGCGACTTGCTTATCAACTTTGGCAGCCGCTTCGATGACCGCCTTGCAAGTAACCCAGATAAATTTGCAGAAAACGCTAAGGTTGTTCATGTAGACATCGATCCTTCTGAAATCAACAAAATCATCAAAACAGATTTGGGCGTAGTAGCTGACTGTAAATTAATGCTTGAAGCATTGCTTACAGAAACTAATACTTACGACCAACATAAGGACTGGGTTGACTATTGTGTGAATAATCAGAAATCTCATCCATTTGCATATACAGATGAAGAAGCAGATGTATTTATCAAACCTCAACAAGCCATCGAGTATATCGGTAAAATTACAAATGGAGAAGCGCTAGTTACAACAGATGTCGGCCAACACCAAATGTGGGCAGCGCAATTCTATCCATTCAAACATGATAATCAATTAGTAACAAGCGGTGGTCTTGGAACAATGGGCTTCGGCATCCCTTCTGCTATCGGTGCTAAATTAGCACAACCTGATAAAACAGTTGTTTGTTTCGTTGGAGATGGCGGTTTCCAAATGACCAACCAAGAAATGGCAATCTTAAATGAGTATGGTTTAGATATCAAAATCGTCCTTATCAATAACGGCACACTAGGAATGGTTAAACAATGGCAAGATAAATTCTTTAAACAACGTTTCTCTCATTCAGTATTCAATGGCCAACCAGATTTCCAACAATTATCAGAAGCATATGGTGTGAAAGCATTCTTAGTAGATGATCCTAAAACACTTGAAGCAGATTTAGAAGCAGCATTTGCGCACAAAGGCCCTGCTTTAATCGAAGTAAGAATTTCACCTAAAGAACCAGTTTTACCGATGGTACCAAGCGGTAAAGCGAACAACGAAATGGAGGGTGTCCTATGAGATATACATTCAAGACGCAAGTATTAGATAAATCTGGTACATTAAACCGACTGACAAGTACCTTTTTAAGACGTCAGTTTAATATCGTAACACTTTGTGTTACACCAAGTATTCAACCTGGTATTTCTGATATGACATTCGTAGCTGAGTTAGATGAAGCATCAAAAGTACAATCACTCATGCTCCATTTAGAAAAACAAATTAATGTACTTTCTGTAGAAAATATCACAGATAACAACGTCTACAGTGTGGAATTATTACTTGCTAAAATTGCAACACCTGCAGATAAAACAGAATTAGACAACTTGATCAATCACAGTGATGCGCTAGTTTCAGTATTAAAAGAAGAAGATGGTCATACTTATTTACAAGCATCAGGTACACAACAAGCACTTGATGATGTATTACATGCACTATCATCACAACAGATTGAACAAGTTTCTAGAACAGGAACTGCAGCATTATTATAATTTGAATTTTCACAAAATTGAGAATTTAAAATAAAACAAATTTTTGGAGGAATTTATTATGACAACAGTTTATTATGACGAATCAGTGAAAAAAGACGCTTTAGAAGGTAAAAAAATCGCGGTATTAGGCTACGGTTCTCAAGGTCACGCACATGCTAAAAACCTTAAAGACAACGGCTATGACGTTATAATCGGTATCCGCCCAGGACATTCTTTCGACAGAGCTAAAAAAGATGGATTCGATGTATATCCAGTTGGAGAAGCAGTAAAACAAGCAGACGTAATCATGGTATTATTACCAGATGAAATCCAAGGTAAAGTATACGACGAAGAAATCGCTCCTAACCTAGAAGCTGGTAATGCATTAGCATTTGCACATGGTTTCAACATCCACTTCGATGTAATCAAACCACCAAGTGACGTAGATGTATTCTTAGTAGCTCCTAAAGGCCCTGGTCACCTTGTAAGACGTACATTCACTGAAGGCAGCTCAGTTCCTGCATTATTTGGTGTAGGCCAAGATGCAACTGGTAACGCTTTTGATATCGCATTAAGCTATGCAAAAGGTATCGGCGCAACTAAAGCTGGTGTCATTGAAACTACATTCAAAGAAGAAACTGAAACAGACTTATTCGGTGAACAAGCAGTACTTTGCGGTGGTGTTACTCAATTAATCCAAAACGGTTTCGAAACATTAGTTGAAGCTGGTTACCAACCAGAACTTGCTTACTTCGAAGTATTACATGAAATGAAATTGATCGCTGACTTAATGTACGAAGGCGGTATGGAAACTATGCGTTATTCAATTTCAAACACTGCTGAATACGGTGACTATGTTTCAGGTCCACGTGTTATCACACCAGATGTTAAAGAAAACATGAAAGCTGTATTAACTGATATCCAAAACGGTACATTCGCTAACAACTTCATTAAAGATAATGAAAATGGATTCGAAGAATTCTACAAACTACGTAAAGCAGCACAAGGTCACCAAATCCAAGAAGTTGGTAAAAAACTTCGTGAAATGATGCCATTCGTTGAAAATAAAACTATTGAAGAATAATACTAAATCAGGAGGTTGATTATTTATGAGTCATATTCAAATTTTTGATACAACACTAAGAGACGGTGAACAAACGCCCGGAGTCAGTTTTTCCTTTGATGAAAGACTGACTATCGCAAAGCAACTTGAAAAATGGGGTGTCGATGTAATTGAAGCTGGATTCCCTGCTTCTAGTGAAGGTAGCTTTAAATCAGTTCAAGCTATTTCACAAGCTTTAACTAAAACTGCTGTAGTAGGCTTAGCAAGATGTAAGAAAAGCGACATCGATGCTGTGTACGAAGCAACTAAAGAAGCAAAATATCCGCAATTACATGTATTTATCGCTACTAGCCCTATTCATTTAGAGCATAAATTGAAAATGACTCAAGAAGAAGTGCTAGAGCAAATTACTGAAAATGTTGCTTATGGCAAATCTTTATTCGATGTTGTACAATTCTCACCCGAAGATGCAACACGTACTGATTTAGATTTCTTAATCAAAAGTGTGCAAACAGCTGTAGACGCAGGTGCAACAATTATCAACATTCCTGATACAGTAGGTTATAGCTATCCAACTGAATTCGGAAATATCTTTAAAGTATTGCTTGAAAATGTTAAATCTGATCAAGAAATTATCTATAGTGCACACTGCCACGATGACCTAGGCTTAGCTGTTGCAAACAGTATGGCTGCCATCGAAAATGGTGCAAAACGTGTTGAAGGTACAATTAACGGTATCGGTGAACGTGCTGGTAATACTGCACTTGAAGAAGTTGCGCTTGGTTTATACGTACGTAAAAATCACTATGGTATTGAAACAAGACTTGAGCTTGGACGTACTAAAGAAACTTCTGATTTAATTTCTCGTTTCGCTGGTATTCCAGTACCTCGAAATAAAGCTGTTATCGGTCAAAACGCATTCAGTCATGAATCAGGTATCCACCAAGACGGCTTCTTGAAAAACCGTGAAACATACGAAATCATGACGCCACAATTAGTGGGTATCCAAACATCTGAATTGCCTCTTGGTAAATTGTCTGGTAAACATGCTTTCGCTGAAAAGTTAAAACAACTTGGCTACGAAATCAGTCCAGAAAAACAAGTTGAATTGTTCAAACAGTTCAAATCTATTGCTGATAAAAAGAAAAATGTTTCTGATTATGACGTACATGCCCTTGTTCAAGGTCATTACCATGAAACAAATGCTGCTTATCATGTTGAAAATCTTCAACTACAATTTGTGGCTGAAGGTGTACAAAGTGCAGTCGTTCAACTTCGTGATAATGACGGCAAACAATATCAATCAGCAGCAACAGGAACAGGTTCTATTCTTGCAGTATACAATGCAGTAGACTTAATCTTCGATGCTGAATCTGAATTGTTGAACTATCAAATTTCTTCAGTAACTGAAGGTTCAGATGCACAAGCACAAGTTAACGTTGAACTTAGCATTGATGGACGCTCTTACTACGGTATCGGTATCGACCATGACGTATTGCTTGCTTCATGTAAAGCTTATGTGGAAGCTTATTCTAATCATATTGCTGATGCATCAGTTAATAATGAGGTGAACGCATGAGTTATAAAATCACTGCCCTCCCAGGCGATGGTATAGGTCCAGAAATACTTGAAGGTACTTTGAAAATATTAGAAAAATTAAGTGGAAAATATAACATTGATTATGAATTAGAAACTTATGATTTTGGAGGGGCCGCTATAGATAACTATGGCGACCCGCTTCCATCATCTACGCTTGAAGCTTGTAAACAATCTGATGCGATTCTTTTAGGTGCAATCGGCGGTCCAAAATGGACAAACAGCCCAAAACGACCTGAAGCTGGCTTACTTGCTTTAAGAAAGAACTTAGAGTTATTCGCAAATATCCGCCCTACTGCTGTAGTTGAAGGCGCGACTGAATTCTCTCCTCTTAAAGCAGAACGTGTACAAGGTACTGATTTAGTGATTGTCAGAGAATTAACAGGCGGTTTATACTTCGGTGAACCGAAAGAATTAGCTGAAGATCATGCAATTGATTCATTAACATATACTAAAGCAGAAGTTGAACGTATTGCACACGCAGCGTTCAAACTTGCACAATCAAGACGTAAGAAATTAACTTCAGTGGACAAAGAAAATGTATTAGCATCAAGTAAATTATGGCGTAAAACAGTTGATAAAGTATCTGCTTCATATCCTGATGTGGAAGTAGAACATCTACTTGTTGATGCATGCAGTATGCATTTGATTACGCGTCCAACACAATTTGATGTGATTGTAACTGAAAACTTATTCGGTGATATTTTAAGCGATGAAGCTTCTGTCATTCCAGGTTCATTAGGTGTATCCCCTTCTGTCAGCTATGGACAAAAAGGTACAAAACTTTATGAACCAATTCATGGATCAGCACCTGACATTGCGGGTCAAGATATTGCGAATCCGACAGGTATGGTGCTTTCATTAGCAATGTGTTTCAGAGAAACATTTAATCAAGCAGAAGCGGCAGAAGAATTAGAAAAGATTGTTTATGGTTTACTGAAAGAAGGCTTTACGACACCTGATTTAGGCGGAAAAGCACATACTTCAGAAATCTTCGAGAAAATTTTACAACAACTTTAAAGGATGGTGATTGAAATGGGACAAACTTTGTTCGATAAAATATGGAATAGACATGTTCTCACAGGAAATGCAGGTGAACCGCAATTATTATACATTGACTTGCATTTAATCCATGAAGTGACATCACCTCAAGCCTTTGAAGGATTAAGAATTCAACACAGACCACTGAGACGTCCGGATTTAACGTTTGCGACAATTGATCATAACGTACCGACAGAAGATATTTTCAACATCAAAGATGAAATTGCAGCAACACAAATCAAGACGCTTCAAAAGAACTGTGCAGAGTTTGGGGTTCGACTGTTTGATAATGGTACTGAAGAACAAGGTATCGTACATATGGTTGGACCAGAAATGGGATTAACGCAACCTGGTAAAACCATTGTTTGCGGTGACTCTCACACAGCAACACACGGTGCTTTCGGTGCCATTGCTTTCGGTATCGGAACGAGTGAAGTTGAACATGTTTTTGCGACACAAACATTATGGCAAACTAAACCGAAGAATCTTTTAATTGATATTAATGGTGAGTTGCCTAAAGGTGTATATGCGAAAGATATTATCTTACACCTCATCAATCAATATGGTGTAGATTTCGGTACAGGTTATGCGCTTGAATTTGCAGGTTCTACAATTCGTAATCTATCAATGGATGCGAGAATGACAATCTGTAATATGGCGATTGAAGCCGGCGCAAAATATGGTTTAGTTGAACCAGATGAAACAACGCTAGAATATGTCAAAGGTCGTCCTTACGCTGATATTGATGAGGAAACTGCAGAATATTGGCAATCACTTTATAGTGATAAGGATGCACAATTTGATCGTGTGATTGAGTTAGATGTATCTGACCTAGAACCACAAGTAACTTGGGGTACTAGTCCTGAAATGGGTGTAAGCTTCAATACACCTTTCCCAGAAATTCAAAACGTCAATGACGAACGTGCTTATCACTACATGGATTTAAAACCAGGTGAAAAAGCTGAAGATATTGAACTTGGTTATGTATTCTTAGGCTCTTGTACAAATGCGCGCCTTTCTGACTTACAAGAAGCAAGCAAATTTGTTAAAGGACATAAAGTACATCCAAATATCACAGCAATTGTTGTACCTGGTTCAAGAAGTGTTAAACATCAAGCTGAAGCATTAGGACTTGATAAAATCTTTAAAGATGCAGGCTTTGAATGGCGTGAACCTGGCTGCTCAATGTGTCTCGGTATGAACCCTGACCAAGTACCAGCTGGTGTCCACTGTGCTTCTACCAGCAACCGTAACTTCGAAGGTCGTCAAGGTAAAGGTGCAAGAACACATCTTGTATCCCCTGCTATGGCAGCAGCTGCTGCGATTGAAGGACGCTTCGTAGACGTCAGAAAATGGGAGGCGCTTGAACATGCTTAAAATCGAACCGATTACACAATATACAGGTAAAACTGCTATTTTATTTCACGATAATATTGATACAGACCAAATTATCCCAAAAGTCCATCTCAAAGGCGTTTCTAAAACAGGACTTGGTCCTTACGCCTTTGATGAGTGGCGTTATCTAGAAGATGGTTCAGATAACCCTGAATTCGAATTAAACCAACCTCAATATAAAGGTGCTTCAATTCTTATCACAGGTGATAACTTTGGTTGCGGTTCTAGTCGTGAACACGCAGCTTGGGCATTAAAAGATTATGGCATCAATATTATTATTGCGGGCAGCTTCAGTGATATTTTCTACATGAACTGCACGAAAAATGCATTATTACCTATCGCACTAGAAAAAGAAGATCGCGAGTTCCTTGCGAAATATAAAGAGCTCGAAATTGACCTTCCGAATCAGGTAATCAAAATACCTGATCGCGAATTACATTTTGATATTGATTCAACTTGGAAGAACAAACTTGTTCAAGGACTAGATGATATTGCCGTCACATTGGCATACGAAGACCAAATTGAACAATACGAACAGAAATACCAACACAATTAAGGAGTGAGCGAAATGACTGTACAAACTGCTGTATCAGCTAAAGACATAGAAGAGGCTTTTTTATCATTACAGCCGATTGTCAAAGAAACGCCTTTAGAGAAAGATCATTATTTATCTTTAAAGTATGACTGTAATGTATATTTAAAAAGAGAGGATCTGCAATGGGTACGTTCTTTTAAACTAAGAGGTGCTTATAACGCAATTCAAGTATTGAGCGAAAGCGAAAAAGCAAAAGGTATTACATGTGCGAGTGCCGGCAACCATGCACAAGGTGTCGCATTTACTGCACAACGATTAGGATTAAAAGCAGTCATCTTTATGCCTGTGACAACTCCCCTTCAAAAAATTAATCAAGTTAAATTCTTTGGTGGAGAAAATGTTGAAGTAATCTTGGTTGGTGATACATTTGATGATTGTTTAAAAGAAGCCCTAGAATATACTGAAAAACATGCGATGAACTTTATTGACCCATTTGACAATGTCAATACAATTGCAGGTCAAGGTACAATCGCAGCGGAAATTTTAAAAGAAGCACAAGAAAGCAATATCGATGTAGATTATCTATTTGCCGCAATTGGTGGCGGCGGATTAATTTCTGGTGTAGGTACTTACTTTAAAGAGAAGTCTCCTCAAACAAAAATTGTAGGTGTTGAACCTAAAGGTGCTGCAAGTATGTATACTTCAGTTGTCTTAGAACATCACAGAGTGAAATTACCAGAAATTGATAAGTTTGTAGACGGTGCATCTGTTGCACAAGTCGGCAAAATTACATTTGAAATTGCGAAAAAAGTCGTTGATGATTATCTTCAAATCGATGAAGGTGCTGTATGTTCTACAATCTTAGATATGTATTCTAAACAAGCCATTGTCGCAGAACCTGCAGGTGCATTAAGCGTCTCAGCTCTAGAACAATATCGTGATCAAATCAAAGGCAAAACAGTAGTTTGTATTATCAGCGGTGGTAACAACGATATCAACCGTATGAAAGAAATCGAAGAACGCTCACTTTTATATGAAGAAATGAAACACTACTTCATTTTCAACTTCCCTCAACGTCCTGGTGCGTTAAGAGAGTTCGTAAATGAAGTATTAGGACCAAATGATGATATTACTAAATTCGAGTACTTGAAAAAATCTTCTCAAAACACAGGTACAGTTATCATAGGTATTCAATTAAATAACCATGATGACTTAACGCGTTTGAAAGAAAAAGTACATGAGTTTGATCCATCAAATATCTATATTAATGAAAACAAAATGTTGTATTCATTATTGATTTAATCTAAAAAGCAGGAGATGCCATAATTCTAAAATGACTTATGGTTTCTCCTGCTTTTTCTTTATATACATATGCCTCTTAATTTTCCGCACAGCTTCTCCACTTACACATCTTAAGCTAAATTCTCGTTTATTGAATGAGTCTTTAACTAATGCTGATTAAAAATGCTTTCTATATACCTATTTAAAACAGTATGTAATGTTTTATATGTATCTTATGAACTATATCAATTTCTCTTATAAAAAATCATAAAAAAAAGACCTCAAACCTGAGATCTCAATGCGGCTCATCGCATCCAAAATATATAATATACGGATTATACATTCAAAACTAGATAGTAAGTAAATTT